>JAMCQQ010000099.1:0-3594 GCA_023379515.1 Actinomycetota bacterium | reverse complement strand
ATCCACCGCGCTATCGGATTGGTATGGTTTATGATGAAAAAAAATCAAACCTTACTATTATTGATTTAAGGACATACTTAAGTAGTTTTCAGGAGCCTTATTATCTGTCCCCTAATTTCCAGTTAGATTTATTTATTAATATACCCTCAGTAATTGACAGTATTAGTAATCCGCAAAGTAAATGGGAAATCGGAAACCTGAAACTAAAATCAATGGAAAAGCAAGAAAATGGTTTTTATCTTAACTTTGAAAATAATAAAGTAATAAGGTTTACTCAGGATTCAATTACTTTTGATAATTTTGGTAAAGAATTTAAACAGCCGTCATCTATTAAAAACTCACCTAAATTAGGCTTTGAAGAGAATAATAATTCTTTTATGATGTATCCCAAACCGAAACTTCGTTATGGAGATAGAGATTTTTCTTTTTCGGATTTATCAATAAAGGCTACTTTTTTCCTCTGGAGACCTAAAATACATGCAATAGGAGTTGGAATTATTGGACTTATTATATTAAGTACTTTAATAACGGTATTTTTTATTAAGAAAAAACCAATATTTAAATTTAAGTTATTAGGAATTATCTACGTACCATTTCTAGTAATTGGTACAATTTTATTTATTTCAAATAATCAAATTTATTTGGTCAATCAGGCAGAGATTGATGCTTTAGATCATTTAGAATCCTTGTCCTATGGTAAGGTGGTGGTTGTTAAAGGCGGTTGTTTAATATGTGAGTGGCAAACTAAATATCCGCCTCCTGCTTTTGCTAATAAAAAAGATTATGTCAGCCGGCTAAGCCGCAAACCCATTATTTATAATAATAAAATTTTTCAGACTAAATCACGTAAAGAAGGAAGACAAGAGTTAAAAAGTCTTGGGGCAAAGTATATTTATCTGGTAAGATACAAAGGATATCTTGAAGAGATGCCATTTTCTCCCGGAGATCTCAATGTTGAGAAAATTTATGAAAATGCTAACTCACAAATCTGGCAGGTGAAAAATATCTAATTTAAAGTTTTGGGTTTATATTTCGCGTAAAATGGTAAACTTTCCATTCAGAATTATTAACTTGTAAGAAGTTAACTAAAAGACCTGACATGAAGTTATGCATTTCATAAGCTGGACTTTTTCTTAAGGCCTGTTCGTCGCCCATAGAAACAACAAAAAGATGGTCTGTCAGATCATATTCATCTTTTGATCTCAAATTGATATTTTGCAGCAACAATAGATCTCTGTATCTCCGGCCATAGGTATTATTATCCGGGCTTTCTAAAACTGCAATATTTACATTTTTCATATCATTTGCGGTAATCATTTTTGAAATGAAATAATTTATTTCCCGGATAGATTTTATATCAGTTTGCCAATTAGTCTGTGTTAATTTAGGAATAATAGAGAAGAGTCCTCCTAAGAGCAAAATAGCAAGAATGATGCTGGTAATAATTTTAGAATAACTTTGTCTTGGTATTATAAGCCATGTTAAAAAGAAAATAGTTGAGGGTAAAAGATAGTAATAATAAATAGGACCGGGGTTATAGATGAAAATTAATCCTATTACCTGAGTAACCCAAGGAATAGCAAATAGAATTGCTTTCTCGCGGGTTTTGATATCTATTATTAATAATAGCGATATACTGACCCCTAACATAAACGACAGCAAGTTTGATTGCGTATAATATTTCAACATGTATTGAAACCAAACCCAAGCTTTGTTAAAAATTTCTAAACTGGAGAAAGTTGTTTCTACGGGAGAAGCATAAAGTATCCGGGTTAGAAAAAGTCCGGGAGGATGACGGAGATCGAAGATGACAAAAGGTGCTAAAGTTATAAAGACGCCTAAAATCCAAACAGTGGGTTTTAGAAAGTTTCTTTCCTTTATACTCAGTAAGGATAGAACCAAAAAAAACCCCAGTAAAGAAAATAAGGAAAGGTAGTGTTGGTGGATTGTTAGTCCCAAAAAGATTCCTGATAAAAAAATATAAAAGGGATCTTTTTTCAAAAAGAATAAGATTCCTAATACTGACCACAGGGGGATTAGGTTAGGATTCCAAGCCCAGCGGCTAGTTTCCACTAGAGGGAACCAGACTAGAGTTAAAATGGCTATTAATATTGTATATTTTGGATTAATTTTTCTGGTAAGTAATACAATAAGCAAAGCAGTAATGATTCCCCAAAAAGCTGTACCCCAAGCAGGGCTTACCGGATCAAAATTACCCAAAATAGCAAAAGGCAATAACATATAATAAGTTAAAGATCCGTATACCCGGTCTCCGGTTTCGTTGATAGGACCTACTAAGGTGAGCTTCTTTTCGACATAAAATTGATGCATTCTAACAAGGTCGCTTGATTCATCCCAAATAAACCTGGCAGTTTTATCTAAATTAAAGAAGCGGGTGAAAATTAAAAGGAAAATGAATATAATGAACACCATTAAAGAGAATTTCTTTACTTTCAAAAATTTGATCATTAGAATATTGTAATTGTATTAAATTAAAACCAATATGGATATACTAATATTTTCTTGGAGAGGACCTGGACACCCTCATGAGGGTGGAGCAGAGGCATCAACACATTATCATGCTAAAGGTTGGGTTAATGCAGGTCATAACGTGACTCTTTTTACTTCGTATTACCCCGGAGCAAAACAGGAAGAAAAGATAGATGGAGTCCATATTAAAAGATATGGCTCGCAAATCTTTGGAGTTCACTGGGAAGCTTTTAAGTGGTACTTATTTGGTAATCACCCAAAATACGACTTGGTTGTGGATGAATTTCATGGTATTCCATTTTTTACACCAATTTATGTCAGAACAAAAAAACTGGCATTTATTCATGAAATTACCAAAGAAGTTTGGGCTTTAAATCCCTGGCCTTTTCCCTTTAATCTGATACCAGCTCTTATAGGTAGAATATTTGAGCCGTTAATCTTTCAGTTATTTTACAGGAAGATTCCCTTCATGACTGGAGCACAGTCGGCAAAAGCTGATTTGATGTTGTGGGGTATTCCTGAAAAAAATATTACTGTCATTCATCACGGATTTGATAAACCGAAAAAGATTGATTTTCCCAAAAGTAAAAAAAAGATAATAATTTTCTTAGGAGCTTTAAGTAAAGATAAAGGGGTAGAAGATGCATTACAGGCTTTTTCAATACTTAGTACTGTTGATCGGGATTTTCAATTCTGGGTTATTGGAAAAGGAGAAGAGCATTATGTTAAACAGCTTAAGCTGAAAGTTGATAAAATGTCGTTAAACAAAAAGATAAAGTTTTGGGGATTTGTTAGTAATGATAAAAAGTTTGAACTTTTAGCTAAAGCATACCTTTTAGTAAATCCATCTGTTAGAGAAGGATGGGGATTGGTAGTAATCGAAGCTGCGTCTGTAGGGACTCCGACTGTAGGTTATAACGTGGCAGGACTTAAAGATTCAATCGTAAACGGAAAAACAGGAATATTATGCAACCAAAATCCCCAAGCTTGTGCCAAAGCAATTTTGGAACTTGCGGAAGACAGAGAAAAATATCAGTTGTTTAGGAAGAATTGTTTTATGTGGTGCAGAAAATTTAGTTGGGAAAAATCTGTTAAAGATTGAAG
>JAMCQQ010000098.1 GCA_023379515.1 Actinomycetota bacterium | reverse complement strand
TTTAGATTTTGATTATTATCAATTATCAATAATTTTATGGAATTCTGATATGTTTAAAAAGTATTTTATAGAATTAAACATTTCATTTTTTAAATTTTTAATATACAGTTAAAATAGAAAAATAATATTTTTTAATTATATCTATTGAGATTTGCAATTGAGATAAGTATTAATAAATGTAAATGAATAATCCAATTCTTAACTCTCCATATAAAGAACCTTTACGACACTTTAAGTCTGATGAACGTGGAATTACAGATGAAATCCTTGAATTCAGAAGACCCAGTAGCTATTACATTCCTGTTCCTAAGGCAAAAACAGATCAACAACAACTTGACCTGAATATTTCTGAAGGTGCATATGGGAGTGAACTTCAGAAAGAAAATGAATTTATAAATAAGGTTAGATATTATGTTAAAGAATGGCGGATGTCAGGCTGGCCGGGATTGACTAGAATATCAAGAGATTTGCTTCTTTACTGGAATAATGAGAGCAGGGAAAATAAATTATTTTTCTGCCAGATTGAAGCACTTGAAACATTTATGTATTTAAATGAAGTTGTAGAAAAATCGGGTCAAAATTGGATGAACAATGATATCAAGAAAGCAAATTCTGGTGCAAATCCAGGTTTATTCAGAATTGCATTTAAAATGGCAACAGGAACAGGTAAAACAGTAGTAATGACCATGATTATTGCGTATCAAACACTAAATAAACTTAGATATCCTCAAGACACAAGATTTACCGATGCTTTTGTTATTATTACACCGGGAATTACTATAAAAGATCGATTAAATGTTCTTAAACCTCAGGAATTTAGAAATTATTTCAAGGAAAGAGACATAGTTTCTATTCCTGACTTGGAATTATTGCAACAGGCAAATGTATTTATAACCAATTTTCATCAACTGGAATTAAGGCAAAACCAAAGGTTCCAGGTGAGTTCAGTCATGAAAGCGGCTGGCTTAATAAAAGATGAAGTTGTAAAGGAATCTCCTAGCGCCATGATCAATAGATTATTTAGAGGAATTCTTAATAAACCCAGAATCCTGGTTATAAACGACGAGGCTCATCATTGCTATCGTGAAAAACCACAAGACAACAGATTAATTGGAGAAGAGAAATTAACAGGTGAGGACAGAAAAGAAGCGGATGAAAATTCTAAAGCAGCCCGTGTATGGATTAATGGGCTCGAAGCATTATCGAAAAAAATAGCAATTAATGGCATAGTTGATCTTTCTGCAACTCCTTATTTTTTAAGTGGTTCAGGATATAAAGAAGGCACACTTTTTCCTTGGGTTATATATGATTTCTCATTACTTGACGCTCTAGAGTGTGGAATAGTAAAAATACCCCGTCTTCCTGTAGAATCAGACAACATTTTAAAGGATGATGTTCCTGAATTCAGGAATTTGTGGTTTTATATCAAAGAAAATCTGCCAAAAAAGGGACTGAGAACAGGAAACTATGATTTATCTGTAGTTAATTTAACAAAAACTCTACAGGAAGCGCTTTACTCACTTTACGGAAGCTATGAGAAATATTACAACGAATATGAAAAATTGAATAAAGTAAATAATGCTGTAATGCCTCCTGTAATGATAGTTGTTTGCAACAATACTGCAGTCTCTGAACTTGTTTACAGATGGATAGCTGGTTATGAAAGAGAACTTCCAGGAGGCAATAAAACAATAGAAAAGGGTAATCTTGATAGCTTCAGAAATGAGGATGGTATAAGATTTTATGACCGTCCAAACACTCTTTTAATTGACAGTGCTCAGATTGAAAGTGGAGAAAAAATAAGTGATGAATTTAAAAAGATATTTAAAAAAGAAATTGAAGATTTCCGTAAAGAATACAGACGAAGATTTCAGGGAAGAGATGAACCATCGGACGAAGAATTGCTTAGAGAAGTTATGAATACAGTAGGCAAACCGGAAAAACTTGGTGAAAATATTAAATGTGTGGTTTCAGTATCGATGCTTACAGAAGGATGGGATACAAACACTGTAACGCATATTCTTGGAATACGTGCATTTTCAACGCAACTTCTGTGCGAACAGGTAGTTGGAAGAGCTCTGCGTCGAGTAGATTACGATGTAAATGAGTCTACGGGTCTAATGAGTCCAGAATATGCAGAAGTTTACGGAGTACCTTTTAATTTTCTTAGGGTTGAAGGTAATGCTTCACCTCAAGCTCCAAAAATAGTACATCGTGTCTACGCACTTCCTGACCGAAAGCAGTACGAGATCACTTTTCCCCGAGTCGAAGGGTACAGGTATGAATTAGACGAATCTAAACTGGCTGCTCGTTTTACTAAAGATTCATTTACCATAATTGAAAATGAGCCTACAGAAGTAATTTCAAGAGGTGTAATAGGAGAAGAGACTACCGACACTCTTGAAAAGATCAAAGAACGCCGCGAGGGCGAAGTAATTACAATGCTGACAAGAGAAATTTTAAGGCGTTATTATACAGACACTGAAGGTAATGAGAAATATTGGCTATTTCCACAGATAAAAAATATAGTTGAGGATTATGTAAAAAATCATGTTGAACTAAAAGACAGGATGGTCATCGGATATTTGTCAATTGGAGAATATTTTGCAGGTGCTTGTTCTAAAATCCAGCAGGCTATTGTTGATGAAAACCTTTTAAGTCGAAATAGGAAAAAACTTTTCCCTATACTTGCTCAATTTGACATACTCGGCTCTACATGCTATGTGGATTTTCTTACAACTAAAGAAGTAAGGGAAACAGCAAATAGTCATATTAATTATGTAGTGGCTGATACAGAGGAATGGGAACAGGGTGTTGCAAAAAAACTTGAACAGATGACTGAAGTATTTTCATATGTTAAAAATCAAAGTCTTGGTTTCTATATTCCGTATGAGTATCAAGGTATATCCCACCAGTATTTACCAGATTTTATTGCAAAGATTGAAATGCCCGATAAATCAATATTAAATCTTATAATTGAGGTAACAGGTAAAAAGGATGATAAAAAAGCTATTAAAGTAAATACAGCAAGAGAAATGTGGGTTCCAGCTATTAACAATATATCCAGATTTGGAAAATGGGCATTCATTGAGATTGCCGATATTTATGATACACAAAATCTGATTTATGCGGGAATAGAAAGCGGTTTTGATAAATTATTAGGGGATTAATTATGACTATAAAAAGAAAAAAGCAAACAGTTACAGATGCAGCTCCGGTGATCTCTTATAAGTTTGAGGATAAAAGAAAAAGAATACCTACACAGGAAGAGTCTGTAAAACTGTCTGCTAGAGAAAAACAACCTGTAAAGAAAAAATACGATTACGACCCATCGCTTGATCCACGACTTGTCTGGTCAGGGAAGAAAGAAGCTGGGAGTGAATTCGAAGTTGCGACTGTTCCTATCTATGTTCAAGAAAAAATAGCACCAGAAGCAATAATTGCACGTTTGAAGGCAGGTGTTAGTGAAAGTTCTCAGATGCTGCTTTTTGGGGAAACTGCACAGGAGCAGTTTGGAAAGGCTGTAGAGTTTTACAAGCATGAGGATAACTGGCAGAATAGGATGGTACTTGGTGACAGCCTTCTTGTAATGAATAGTTTACTTGGAAAAGAGGGCATGAGAGGCAAAGTCCAGACAATTTATATTGATCCTCCATACGGTATAAAGTTTGGGTCAAACTGGCAGGTTTCCACTCGAAAGAGGGACGTAAAAGATAATAAGATTGAAGACTTTGTGCGTCAACCCGAACAAGTTAAGGCATTCAGGGACACCTGGGAACTGGGAATACATTCATACCTGTCATATTTAAGAGACAGGCTTATTTTAGCAAGGGAACTTTTAACTGAGAGTGGCTCATGTTTTGTTCAAATAAGTGATGAGAATGTCCATTTGGTAAGAAATATAATGGATGAAGTTTTTGGTAGTGACAATTTTTGTAGTCTAATAGCATTTAAGAAAACACTTCCTCTGGGATCCGATGGGTTACCAACGATTACTGACTATATAATATTTTATGCAAAAAACAAAAAGGAAGTTAAATATAGACAGCTATATGAGAAAAAACCCTTAGGAGCAGGTACAGGGTACACATGGGTCGAGCTACCTGATGGGAATCGAAGAAAAATGACAAAGGATGAACGACAAGATCCTACAATTTTATTAAAGGGGAGTAGACCATTTTTTGCTGATAATTTATTATCTTCAGGATATACGTCTTCCTGCTATTACGATATTGAATTTAAAGGGAAAATTTTTAGAAGACAAAAGTATAGCTGGAAAACTAATGAAAAAGGAATGCGGCGATTAATCGAAATAAACAGAATTATAGCGCCTGCAGGCTTGCCAAATTATTTAAGATATTTTGATGATTTTCCCATGCAATCTTTACATAATTTATGGGACGATACACACGGTGCATCGGATCCATCATATGTAGTACAGACTTCAACACTGCCGATTCAAAGATGTATTTTAATGTCATCAGATCCAGGCGACCTTGTGCTTGATCCAACTTGTGGTTCTGGAACAACTGCTTACGTAGCAGAGCAATGGGCAAGAAGATGGATAACAATTGATACTTCGCGTGTAGCCCTTGCTTTGGCTCGCGCAAGACTTCTGACAGCAAAGTTTCCTTATTATAAACTTAAAGATCAAGATAATATCAATGCCGGATTTGAATATAAAACTGTTCCCCATATAACATTAAAATCACTTGCCAATGATGAAGAACCTGAGCGAGAAATATTATATGACCAACCCGTAGAAGATAAAAATATTATAAGAGTGACAGGGCCTTTTACAGTTGAATCTCTCTCACCTCACCGTGTATCAGATGCACAGGAGATGATTTCATCTGAAAAGTTCGCCGGAACAGTAATTGAGAACTTACTTAAATCTGGTGTTCAAACCGGGGAAAAAAGTGCAAGAGTCGAATTTATAAATCTTGATATAATTCCGAGTGGGCCAGAAGTTCAAGCAGTTGGAGAATACAAAACAGAAGAAGGCCCAAAAAAAGTCGCAGTTGCTATTGGACCGGAGTTCGGAAGTCTGGATGATGATTATATAATTAATGCAGCCAATATAACAAAAAAGTTTGCAGAGCTTTTAATTGTAGCTGGAACCTCATTTGATGCTTCGGCTGTTTCAGTTCCCACTAAGGTTGACGATTTAAAAATAATGAGAGTAAAAATAAACCCCGATCTTTCTATGGGAGACTTACTTAAGAAAACAGGATCAGGAAACCTGTTTATTGCTTTCGGAGAACCTGAAATCAAAGTAAAAGAAACAAAAGAAGGAATTGTTATTGAAATATTGGGTGTTGATATATACGACCCTGTAAAAGCAGAAATCCGTTCAAGCGGCTCTGGAAATCTGGATTATGATATTGCTGCCTGGTTTATAGATACAAATTATAATGGTGAAGCATTTTTTATTACTCACGCATATTTTCTTGGGAGTGACAAACCTTATGAAAAATTAAAAAAAGCTCTAAAAGCTGATATAGATGAGTCAATCTGGGAAGAATTATATTCAACTATCTCACGACCTTTTCAAAAACCTCAGACAGGGAAAATTGCTGTCAAAGTAATAAATCACTTCGGGGATGAAGTTATGAAAGTTATTGGGATATAATAATTTAAAAAACAATAAAGTTTAAACTTATGAGTAAAAATAATTTAATTGTAAATAATTTAATCTCAAAACTTATCTCATTCCGCAAACTAAGGGATTGGGAGCGATTTCACAATCCCAAAAACCTTGCAATCTCAATTTCCCTTGAAGCCGCAGAACTGTTGGAAAATTTCCAGTGGCAGAATCTGGAAGAAAGTCTTAAGTTTGCCTCAGAAAACAAGGAAAAAATATCAGAAGAGGTTGCAGATTTATTAATTTTAC
>JAMCQQ010000097.1:745-4446 GCA_023379515.1 Actinomycetota bacterium | reverse complement strand
TATTTCCTGTATTATCTGCCTTGCGGTAAGCGCCGTAGTATTTGCATCCGGCATTTTAAAAGGCAATCCCTTTTCTGAAATGTTCCTGGTTGCCGTGGCACTTGCTGTTGCATCAATTCCCGAAGGGCTTCCTGCAATAGTTACAATCTCGCTTGCATTAGGAGTTCAGAGAATGGCTAAAAATAATGCAATAGTCAGAAGGCTCAGTTCGGTTGAGACATTAGGGGGTGTTTCTGTAATATGCACAGACAAAACCGGAACTTTGACTCAAAACAAGATGGAAGTCAGGAAAGTAATCACAGGACTTGATGAAGTTTCAAATTATGAAAAGCTTCTTAAATTAAAAAATACAGGAAATAGAAGGATGGAAAGTTTCCATCCACAGAATAATAAAGAAGAAAATACCGCCCTCAAATTTCTTATCGAAAATGCAGTATTATGTAATGATGCCTATTATGCTAATGAAGATAAGATCAAAATCTCGGGTGATCCAACCGAAGCAGCCCTTATAGAGCTCGGTTCCCTTTATTCTCTCGATAAAAACAGTCTTGAGTTTTTACTGCCAAGGGAATTTGAGGAACCGTTTGATTCAATAAGAAAAATGATGACAACTGTGCATAAAATTTCAGAAGACTACTTTTATTCAAAAAATTTGGAAAACATTTCACAAAAGGACACGCCTGCAAACCAGAGCTCTGTCCCCAGTTACATTATGTTTAGTAAAGGCGCACCTGAAGCAATAATGAAAAAATGCAATAGGATAATTAAAAATAATATGGTCCAAAATCTAACACCTGAAGATAAGGCAAAAATTTTTGAAATTAATACCAATCTTGCCGCCAGTGCAATGCGCAATCTTGCTTTTGCCTTCAAATATATTGGGCAGCTGCCTGATACCAAAAATATTGAAAGTGTCGAAAATGAACTTATATTCAGCGGACTTGTAGGAATGATAGACCCGCCAAGGCCTGAAGTTTTTGATGCCGTGGCAAAATGCAAAGCTGCCGATATAAATATTATTATGGTAACAGGGGACCACAAACTAACTGCAAGTGCCATCGGGAAAGAACTTGGAATACTTAAACCAAATGACAGGATACTGGACGAAGAAGAACTAAACCTGCTTTCGGAAGAAGAACTGCAAAATCAAATAGAAAATATAAAAGTTTTTGCGAGGGTTTCCCCGGAACACAAAGTTGCCATTGTAGATGCGCTAAAAAAGAATGACCATATCGTTGCAATGACCGGTGATGGTATAAATGACGCACCTTCCTTAAAAAAAGCTGATATCGGGCTTGCTATGGGTATAACAGGAACAGATGTCAGCAAAGAAGCAAGTGACATGATCCTGACTGACGACAACTTTGCCACCATAGTCAAAGCAATAAAAGAAGGAAGGGTAATATATGACAACCTGAAGAAATTTATATTATTCCTGCTTTCATGCAACATTTCCGAGGTCCTCCTTATGTTCATAGCTATTGTTTTAGGCAGTTATATATTTAAGTTTGCAGGAATTGATCCTCAACTTATCTATATTCCATTACTTCCTGTTCAGATACTATGGATGAATCTCATTACAGATGGCCTTCCGGCCCTTGCCCTTGGCGTAAACCCTTCTGAAAAAAATATAATGGAAAGAAAAGCTACAAAAAGGCGGGATCAAATTTTAAGTAAAAAAAGACTTGGTATGATTTTATGGCAGGGACTTATATTGACAGCCGGTTCTCTCTTTATATATTTTATGGGCCCTATGCTATTCAATACCCATAACCTTTTACATGATAAAGATATTTTTCATACAAGTGTTTTTACAACACTGGTATTGACGCAACTTTTCCATTCCTATAACTTCAGATTTGAAGATAGAGGAATATTCAGAAAGGATATTTTTGGGAATAAAATCCTGAACTTTTCTATTTTAGTTTCGATGCTGCTGCAAGCTGCATTAATATACGTTCCATTTCTGCAGAAAATATTCAGTACCACAAGTTTAAATTTCTATCAGTGGTCAATGGTGCTTGCAAGCTCGATTGTTCCTGTAATTTTAATAAATTTGATTAATGAAATAATGTACTATATAAACAGAAGGGGAAAGGCAAAATGAATTATGTCGAATATAAAATAGTAGAATCAAGACTCATAATACTCGAAGGGGATATTACAAAACAGGTAACCTATGCAATAGTTAATGCAGCAGATAAGGAACTGTCAATAGGCGGTGGTGTTTCAGGAGCGATACATGGAGTAGCTGGTCCCAAACTGATTGAGGAATGTCAGACACTTGGCGGCTGCAATACCGGAGAAGCAAAATTAACAAATGGATATAATCTTCCCGCACAATATGTAATTCATACTGTAGGTCCTATTTACAATGGAAAACCCAAAGACAAGGAAGATCTTGCCAAAAGCTATCTAAGCTGTCTTGAAATAGCATCTAAAAATAATCTAAAAAGCATATCTTTTCCATCAATAAGCACAGGCATTTACGGTTATCCTGTAAAAGAAGCTTCAGTGATTGCAATAACTGCAATAGTTGAATATCTTCAAAAACACCAAGAAGTCGAGCGTGTCAGAATGGTATTATATAGTGAGAAAGACTATAAGATTTATAGGGACACCACAAGAGCCGTCCTTAAAAAACATGGGCTATCTGATGATTGTTGATACATTTGTTAAAAGCTCCGATCGTAAAATAGCTTTAAGGACTTGCACTAGGAGCATTTGGAATATCCACAATTCCTGCATACATAACATCCACCTTCAGGATACATTATCCCACTGCAGCCTTCTTCCGGGCATATCATTATGGATTTGGGGCCGCCGGCAATATTCAGATCAAATTTATTGGAACCCTTAAGGTAAAATTCTATCGCTTTGCCTATTGCATCAGGGCAAGAAAGAACATGGGTATTTTCATCAGCTATGCAGGTTATACACCTTATACCTTCTATCTGTTTTAATATGGAATCTATATCAATGCCTGACCTTAGAGTAATACTGATCAATCTGCTCACTGCCTCTGACAGGGCAGCGCAGCCTTCCTCACCGGTACTGGTAAATACTTCACAAATTCCAAGCTCATCTGAGTTTACAGTTACATAAATTTTACCACAGCCGCCAATATTATATTTTCTTGTCATACCCTTTGTAATGTCAGGTCTTGGTCTGGGTTTGATATTTTGTTTTTCTTCTTCTTCCTTGTTTTCGGTTTTTATTTCATCCTTAGTTTTTATTTCTTCTTTATTATTGCCTTTTACCTGAAGTACCTGGCTTTCCCTGCTGCCATCCCTATAAATAGTTATACCCTTGCAGCCCAGCCTGTATGCCAGCATAAAAACATCTTCCACGTCATTTTCAGTTGCATTATTTGAGAAATTAACAGTTTTCGAAACAGCATTATCAACTAACCCCTGAAATGTTGCCTGCATCCTGACGTGCCATACCGGAGTTACCTCGTGAGCTGTAATAAAAACTCTCTTATAATATGATGGTATTGACTCAAAATCTTCGATACTGCCCTTCCTGGCGATTTCTTCCATCAATTCTTCGCTGAAAAATCCTTCCTGTTTTGCAGCTCTTTCGAAATAAGGAAGAAGAAGAAAAACAAAATATCAAACCCAGACCAAGACCTGACATTACAAAGGGTATGACAAGAAAATATAATATTGGCGGCTGTGGGATAATGTATCCTGAAGGTG
>JAMCQQ010000097.1:0-735 GCA_023379515.1 Actinomycetota bacterium | reverse complement strand
CTCTTATAATATGATGGTATTGACTCAAAATCTTCGATACTGCCCTTCCTGGCGATTTCTTCCATCAATTCTTCGCTGAAAAATCCTTCCTGTTTTGCAGCTCTTTCGAAATAAGGATTAACTTCAATAAGCTTATCATTATCCATAACATTCTTTATAAAAGATAATGCAAAAATAGGTTCAATACCGCTTGAACAATTTGCTATAATACTTAATGTTCCTGTCGGAGCTATTGTAGTAGTTGTTGCATTTCTGATTTCATATCCTTCAGGAGTATCGTAAATGCTTCCTTTAAAATTGGGAAAGCTTCCTCTTTCTTCGGCCAATTTGCGCGAAGTAATCTTAGACTCATCCTGAATAAAACTCATGATTTCTTTTGCAAGTTCAAGGGCCTGCTCGCTGTTATAGGGTATCCCCAATATTATCAGCATATCGGCCCAGCCCATTACCCCAAGTCCTATTTTCCTGTTGCCATCAACCATCTTCCTGATTTTATCAAGAGGATATTTGCTCATATCGATCACATCATCAAGGAACCGAACAGAAATATGAATTATGTCTTTGAGTTTTTCATAGTCAACTTTTGGAACCCCATCTTCATACATTACCATTTGAGAAAGATTAATTGATCCAAGATTACATGCTTCATACGGAAGCAATGGCTGCTCGCCGCAATTTCTGATTACCAATCCATTTGCTATAAAAGAATTACTGATAGGTTCATTGAAATCATAT
>JAMCQQ010000096.1 GCA_023379515.1 Actinomycetota bacterium | reverse complement strand
ACTGGATTATCAGCCAAGTTTTATCGCAAGGGGCCTTTCTATCAGAAAAACATTTACTATTGGTGTCATAATGGAAGATGTTGTAAACCCTTTTTTCTCACATATAGTAAAAGGTATAGGTGACGTTTTACAAAATAATGGTTATTTCATGCTTCTTACAAATTCTGAATTTAACAGCAATAATGAAAAAAAGCTAACACAATTGCTTATTAAGCAAAATGTTGATGGAATAATCATAGCACCAATTAATAATGATTCGGAGTCATTAAGGATTTTAAAAGAGAATGGGGTACTTTTTTTTGCAGTTAACTGCAGGGCTGATATAAATGATTTTGATTATATTTCAACTGACAATTTGTTGGGAGGATATATCGGTGCAAAATATTTAATAGAACAGGGATATAAAAAGATAATGTATATAAGAGGTACAGATGATCAGCCCTCAATTGATAAGCTCAAAGGTTTCAAAAAAGCCATTATTGAATCAGGTTTGAAAGTGAAAGACCAGATTATAATTGGAAAGGTAAAAACTTATGATGATGGCAAAAGAATAATTGAAAATTTTATTAAAAAAAATGGCATAAAGTCCATTCCTCCAGCTATTTTTACGGCTAATGATCATTCTGCACTGGGGATAATGCGAGCGCTTAATGATTTTAATTTAAGAATTCCACAGGATGTTTCAATTTTGGGCTATGATGATATTGATGAAAGTGGATTAATGAACATATCTCTGAGCACAATTCGGCAGGAAAAGTATAAGATGGGAGAAATTGCAGCTAATGAACTGTTGATAAAAATAAGAAATAAAGAGGAAAATGTTGCAAAACAAATCTTAATA
Source organism: Actinomycetota bacterium (assembly GCA_023379515.1). The sequence continues at coordinate 1,881 of JAMCQQ010000096.1, read as the reverse complement.
AAACCTGTATTGGTTATCAGAAATTCTGTTATCAGTAAAAAATAATTCATATCTAATAATTGACTTATTAGTAAACTTATGGTTAAATTAGATCAATAAATGTAAGCGCTTTTATAATTATAAGTTAAAGTATTAAATATTTTAAGCTTATTTAAATCCAATCTATTTTTTTATGTAAAAATAATTAAATATTTTTTAATAATAAGTGTAAGCGCTTTTATAATTATTTATATTAATAAAGAATGAACTTTTAGTTTATTAATAAAGATGGCTGATAATTAAAATTAACATAAATCTAAAATATACTCTGATAATTATAATACCAGGAATAAATATAAGGATAATATATTCATTAGTTTAATAATTTTAACACGATAGGAGGTGAAACTTTTTTAGAAGCAATTAGAAATAAGAGGGTAGAAGTAGAAACTTAATGTAGCTATTTAACAGCTAGATTAATATAGGGGGTGAGAAAATATTTATTATTTGTGATTTTGTGAATTAATTAAAAATATCAAAAAAATTAGATTAAAGAAAGGAGTTAGATAATGAAAAAGATAAAAATTTTACTTGTATTTTGTATTGCCGCAATATTAGCTTTGACGTTATCTATAATGCCAGGCTGCAAGACTACAACACCAACCACAGCAGCAGAAACCACAACTGCTGAAACAGTTGCGAAAACTACTGTAACGGAAACTACTGCAATAGAAACTACGACAGCAAAAAAGCAGCTAACTATCGGAATTGTATACCTGACATTGGAACACCCTTATTATCAGAGTTTCCAAATGCAATGGAGAAATCTTGCTAAAGAGAATAACTTTAATTTAGTCGAACTTGATGGTGGATTAAAAGCTGAGACAGAAACTGCAGCCGTAGAGAGTTTGATAGCTCAAAAAGTGGATGCGATATTGTTCTGCCTCCTTGATCCCTCTGCCGCAGTTCCTACAATTGAAAAAGCTCAGGAAGCTGGTATACCTCTAGCTGCTTATGCGATAAGACCTGGTGAAGAAGCACAATGCCCATTTGTTGGATATGATGAATATCCTTCAGCTAAAGTATTAGGGAAGGACACAGCAAAATTGTTTATGAAATTATTTCCAGGTAAAGATGCTAAGATACACGTTCAAAATGCTAGGACGGCAGAAGCAAATGTACAAAGAGAAGATGGTTTTGTTGATGGTTTTAAGGAAGTAATGACTAATTTTACAGTTGTTTCATTGGGGGAAGATGTTGCAGGCAATGTTGAAGAATCTATGAAAGCAGTTCAAGATGCTCTTGTAGCTCATCCTGAAATTAACCTTGTTTATGGTACAAATGACTCACGAGCTCAAGGTGCAGTTTCAGCTCTTGAAACGGCTGGTAGAGGAAGTATTGATACTGAATTAGTTGCGGGATATGGTGGTTCAGAGGTTGCTTGCAAATATATGCTTGAAGAAAAGAATCCATGGAAGATAACCGCATGTATTGCTATAAAAGATAGCGCCGTTCTTTCATATGAAGTTCTGATGAAGATGATTAACGGTGATATTCCAATAAAAACCAAGAAGGACTTTTTAACTGGAGAACCTATCATCTTGTCTGAGCCTACCCTTAAACAGTGCCAAGAATATCTTGAAGTGAATGTTGGAATTAAGGATTGGAAACCTTAAAGAGAAATAAAGTTTGATCATGGAGGGCTTTATTGAAAGCTCTCCATGAATTTAAGTGCGCCCGGCATGGGCAGTAACTCGGTGGTGAAAGTCCACTATGGGGGTAGGCAAATGCCAACCATTAGCCAAAGACAAGGGTGTCTATCGTGAGGTGGAATCTGAAGGAAGTCGGCGGCAAAGCTCTGACCTTAGGAACACGAACCACATATAAGGCTGGCTATAATTG
>JAMCQQ010000095.1 GCA_023379515.1 Actinomycetota bacterium | reverse complement strand
ATTGCAGGAGGCAAGGGAGGAACTTCAAGAAAAACTCCTTCAGAAATTGAAAAAGCCGGCCAGGAACTTGGCAATGATTTTTCTAACCTTATCTACAGCAGCAAAATGGCTGCAAAAGTTGACAGCACTGCCCTTCAGGATGGTTATCAGATCTACCACCATTGTTTCTTTTTTACCAAAGACGGCAAAAAATGGGCAGTCGTACAGCAGGGTATGAACGAAGAAAACCGGCTGGCAAGAAGATATCACTGGCTCAGCAGCAAGCTTACTGATCTTGTAATAGAACCACATTCTGCAATCTGTTGTGACAGGGTTGCAGCAATACTTAACCTCGTAGATAGGGACAGCGAGGATGCCCGAAGAACAATTTCCGAGCTTTCCTGTGAAAATCCTGAAAAAGTACTCAAAGATTTAAAAAAGATTAAAGATTGGGGGGAAAAGCATTACAGCCTTCCACCCAGACACTTCATAACTACTGCAGATATAGATACTAACAGGTTCCAAAAAATACTTGCATCTACATATGATCAGAAACCTAAAAATTTCGAAAAACTTCTTTCCATGAAAGGCGTAGGACCCAAGACCATTAGGGCCCTGGCATTAATTTCTGAACTGATTTATGGTGTGAAATACAGCATCAAAGATCCCGTCAGGTTCAGTTTTGCGCATGGGGGCAAGGATGGCATCCCATATCCTGTGGATAGAGAAAATTATGACAAATCAATAGAAATTCTTCACAGGGCTGTCAGAGACAGTAAAATTGAAAGAACTGAAAAAATAAAAGCTATAAAAAGATTGACAATCTTTTACGGCAATAAATAAATTTACGGCAATATTTGTGACAGTAAATAGAAAATGATGGATAAAAAAGAAATCGTAAAATTACTAAACGAAATTAGTGTTATTTACGAAATTATGGACGAGAACTTTTTTAAAATAAGAGCTTATGCTAATGCTGCCCGGGCACTTGAAATGTCCGGTATAGATATAAATAAAAACACTACCCTTGCCGAACTGAAAAAAATAAAAGGCATCGGCACTCACATTGCGGAACAGATTAGAACTCTTGCCGAAACCGGAAGTTTGAAATTATACGAAGACCTTAAAAGTTCCACCCCGTCAAGCCTTCACCAAATGATGAAAATACCCAAACTTGGACCAAAAAAAATAAAATTTTTATATGACAATCTTAAAATAACCAGCATAGATGAGCTTGAATGTGCCTGTCTTGAAAATAAATTATTGAATCTTCCTAATTTTGGGCAAAAAACACAGGAAAACATACTCAAGGGAATTGAACTTTTTAATAGATTCAAGGAAAAGTTTTTATACGCAAGCGTGATAGAAGAGGCACAAAAACTGCATGAAAAAATTGCTGACTTGCCATTTGTTATAAGATCGAGTCTTGGCGGAAGCATCAGACGAAAAAATGAAATTGTCAAAGATATCGACATTGTGACAAGTACAAAAAATCCTCAGGAAGTGATGAATATGTTTACGAGTGTTGAAGAGGCAGAAGAAGTAATCGCAAAAGGCGATACAAAGTCAAGCATAAGATTAAAATCAGGAATAAATGCAGATATCAGAACTGTTAGCGACAGCCAATATCCCTATGCCCTGCATCATTTTACAGGAAGCAAGGAGCATAATACTGCCATGAGATCGATGGCTAAAAAAAATAATATTAAAATGAATGAATATGGGCTTTTCAGGGATGGTAAGCTTATTGAATGCAAGAGCGAGGAAGAAATTTTTAAGGTCTTTGGAATGGATTATATCCCGCCGGAAATCAGGGAAAATACCGGTGAGTTAGAAGCTGCACTAAATAAAAAAATCCCAAAACTTGTGGGATTAAAAGATATAAAAGGCATTTTCCATTTTCATACCAACAGAAGCGATGGAAAAATGACACTCGAACAAGCCAGCAATGAATTAAAAAAAATGGGGTTTGAATATTGCGGAGTTGCGGACCACAGCAAAACTGCGCATTATGCAGGCGGAATAAAGGATGGAGATATAGAGTTTTACCTGGATGAAATAGATCTGCTAAATTCAAGACAAGAAGATTTTAAAATATTTAAAGGTATAGAATCCGACATTCTTCCGGATGGCAATCTTGATTATCCGGACGAAATACTTAAAAAATTTGATTTTGTCATAATTGCAATTCATTCTAATTTCAACATGAACCAAAAGATGATGACCGAAAGAATAGTAAAAGCCATATCCAACAAATATTCCACTATCCTGGCACATCCTACCGGCAGGCTTCTTTTGGCACGAGACCCTTACAATGTTGATATTATTAAAGTAATTGATGCATCACAAGAGTATGGAGTGGACCTTGAGATAAATGCAAGTCCGTTCAGACTGGATCTTGACTGGAGAGCATGTAAATATGCCAAAGAAAAGGGAGTAAAAATATTTATCAATCCCGATGCTCACCACATTGAAGGTTTTTATGAATATAAATTTGGTGTAAATACGGCGCGAAAAGGATGGCTCGAAAAAGAAGATATTGCCAATACGATGGGAACCAGTGAAATAAAGACCTATCTTGACAAGAAAAAGTCAACGAAAGGTCTATAAAAATAGTGTAAATATAACAGATATGTAAGGTATTGTTTACAAAGATTTAACACCGTTGTAACATGTCTGAAAAAATCCTGGATTAAAATTAGTCCTGACGTTAAAAATATTTAAGGAGAGAAAATAATGAAATTGATAATTGCAATGATCCAGCCACATAAGCTCCCTGACGTAAAAAAAGCCTTATTTGACGCAGAAGTTTTTAAAATGACCATTTCCGATGTTATGGGTTGCGGACAGCAAAAAGGCTACACGGAAACATATCGTGGGGTGATTTCCGAAGTAAACCTGCTCAAGAAAATCAGGCTTGAAATTGCAGTAAACGAAGATTTTGTGGAAAGAACAATAAAAGCGATAAGAAAAGGAGCCTTTACAGGTAAAATTGGTGATGGCAAAATCTTTATCCTTGATCTCCCCAGATGCATAAGGATAAGAACAGGCGAAGAAGGTCCGGAAGCAATCGGATAATTCAAATCATTCTCCACTATACTTAATGTTTCTTTAATTATTGTGATTTTTGCAAAATGACAATTCAATAATGGCAACATCATAATTTCTGGGCATATACTGAAAATTCAGGTATGCCCCGTTTTAATTAATAATTACAAATCTATTTTCTTTGGAACTATTTACAAAGATTTAACATTTCCGTAACACTGATTTAATAATCATATCTTATAATCCTCACG
>JAMCQQ010000094.1 GCA_023379515.1 Actinomycetota bacterium | reverse complement strand
ATGGAAAAGAATTTTTTATAAATAAATTAAAAAGATAATGCAAAAATTTTTTGCCGAAATTATTTCAACAATTTTAAATCCAATATTTCTGCTTATTCCAGTTCCTTACTTTCTTGTTTTAAAATCTACGAATAATTATGAGCTTTCTTTTTTTTGGGAGGTTGTTTCTCTTATTTTTATTTTGGTTTTTTCAATATTTATTTTAATTGGTGTTGAAAAGAAAATGTTTTCGGATTTAGATATTTCTAAAAGAAAACAAAGGCCGCTTTTGTTTACTTTTGCGATTGGACTTGCGGCTATTTATACGGTTTTTCTTTATTTTTTAAGCGCTCCTAAAATTCTTTTTATAGGTATCTTCACATTAATATTAGGACTTGTGGTTTTTGAACTGGTCAACAGAACTACTAAGGCAAGTATTCATGTTGGCACTGTTTCTGCATTTGCAACATCGCTTTTTATAGTTTATGACGGAATTTTTGCACTTTCCTTTTTACTTATTCCGCTTGTTGCATGGGCAAGAATAGCAAATCGTAATCACACAAAGCAACAAACCGTAATAGGGGCAGCTCTTGGAATTTTAATAACGCTTGTTTCATATGTTATATTTAGATATATAGTATAAATATGTTTAGTTTGAGTCGGTTTAATAATTCATTTAAATTTGCCCTTATGGGTATTTCCCATTCCGTTAATGAAAACCAGAATATAAAAATCCATTTTATTATTGCTATTTTTGTTTTAATTTTTGCTTTACTTTTGGGACTAACAAGATATGAATTTTTTGGCATCGGAATTTTAATTGTTTTGGTAATTTCCGCAGAAATGATAAATAGCGCCATAGAAGAGGTGGTAAATTTATTGGTAAGTGAACATAGAAAAGAAGCAAAAATCGCCAAAGACGTTTCCGCGGGAATGGTTCTGCTTGTTTCTACGTTTGCCCTAATTGTCGGCCTTTTTATATTTATTCCTCACATATTAAGCTTATTTAATTAATGGCATATAATAATTTAACTTCCAAAGAAAAAAGAATCATTGAACAAAAGCAAACAGAAGCTCCGTTTAGCGGCGAATACGACAATTTCTATAAAGACGGTACATTTATTTGCCGGAAGTGTAATTCTTCGCTATTTTCCTCAAAAGCAAAATTTGATGCAAAGTGCGGTTGGCCGTCATTTGATGAAAATTTTCCAAATGCCCTAGAGCGTTTAGTAGATTCAGACGGACAAAGAATAGAAATAGAATGTGCGAATTGTAAAGCGCATTTGGGACACGTGTTTGAGGGAGAGCATTTAACAGATAAAGATACCAGGCATTGTGTAAATTCTTTATCAATTAGATTTATTCCTAAAGAAGAAAAATTGCCGGAGGTTTTACATGAATAAAAATATAGAAACAGCAACTCTTGCGGGGGGATGTTTTTGGTGCACAGAAGCTATTTTTAAAAGACTAAAGGGTGTAATATCTGTTTTACCAGGATACGCAGGGGGAATGGTTGAAACTCCTTCGTATGAGCAAGTTTGTTTAGGAAGTACTGGACATGCTGAAGCGATTAAAATTGAGTTTGATTCAAGTCAAATTCCTTTTGAAAAAATTTTAGATATATTTTGGAATACACATAATCCGACAACATTAAATCAACAAGGTAATGATGTTGGTACACAATACCGGTCTGTAATTTTTTATCATAGTCAAAAACAAAAAGAAATCGCACAGAAATCAAAATTAAAACTCGAAAAAGAAGGATTGTATAAAGACCCGGTTGTGACAAAAATTATTCCATTTACTAATTTTTATCCTGCCGAGGATTATCATAAAAATTATTTTGATAAAAACAAAGATGTTCCTTATTGCAATTTTGTCATTAGTCCTAAAATCCATAAATTACTTGAAAAATATGGAAATGATGTTAAAGATGAATACAAAGGTAAATAATAAGTAGATTTTTAGCTCCCTTTCTTGTAAAATGAAGTTGATTGCGGGATCGTATAACGGTAGTACGCATCCCTCTGGAGGATGTTATCTTGGTTCGAGTCCAAGTCCCGCAGCCATTCGACTCACTTCGTTCGCTCATGGCTATAGCCGAGTCGAATGTCCTGAGCGCAGTCGAAGGAAAGAAATATGTTCTACGTATATATTCTCCGCGGTTCTTCAAAAAGATGTGTTGCTCCATTAATAATTTCTAGTTTTTTCTCACACCTAAGCTTTTTGTAAGCGCTTTCATTCAGTTCAATAACGCCAAAATCATTTCCTCCAACAATAAGTAGCGTGGGTGAGGTAACTTTATCTAATATCGCCATTGCCAAATCAGGTCTTCCTCCTCGGGAAACAACTGCCTTAATTTTTGATCCTAATTTTGCCGCAACTTCTAGAGCCGCTGCGGCACCTGTGCTTGCACCAAAAAGACCGATGGATAAATTCTTTGTCTTAGGCTGTTTTTGAAGCCATTGGATGATATCAATAAGCCGATAGGTCAAAAGAGTAATATCAAAACGAGTTTCATAGATTTTATCTTCATCTTCGGTAAGTAAGTCTATTAATAACGTTCCTATTCCTGCTTTTTGCAGTTTTTGCGCTACAAAATTATTGCGCGGGGATAATCTACTGCTTCCGCTCCCATGCGCAAAAATAACAATGCTTTTAGAATTTTTCGGAATTGTCAGTATTCCTTCAAGCATGATAGTGTTGATTGGTACTTGTATTAACTTTTCCATGAATTTATGGTTCGTCATAGTCATAAAAGCTGTATCTCTTGTTTGTATCAACGGTAAATATACCTTTGTTTTCTTCTTTCAGCTCGTCGATAAGAAGTGGAATTATTGAGATGATAATAATGTTTTTTGAATCAATGTTTTTCGGTAATGGTACGGTATCTGTGCAGTAAATCCTTTTTACTCCAAGTTTCCATAATTTTTTCCATTCATCTCCGGTAAATAATCCATGAGTAACCATAATATATATGTCTTTCACATCTTTTTCTCTGAGTTTTTCGCAAGTTGCAATAAGTGTTTTGCCTGTATCCAAAATATCATCAACAATGACTACAGTGTTATTTACTTTTCCATGAAGCTCTAGAAGTTTTATGCCATTAGCTGTCCGTCTTTTTATAATAAACGCGACTGCTTTTTTAATTTTTGCTTCTCTTCGTACCGCTTCAGCGCGTTTTATTGCACCTTCATCCGGCGCAACAACTGTTAGATGTTGTAAATTCAATTTTTTTAACTCATCTGCGAATAACTTAGCCGGAGAGAGTGAAATCAGAGGAACAGGAAAAAGCTGTTTCGCATGCTGGCTATGAACGTCTATAGTAATAACCTGATCTTTCAATTTCCTTTTTTATCATGGCGGGAATAAGCAAGATACGGAAGAACTGCAGTTATTCTATAAGCATTTTCTTTTTTCAGAGTGTGAAGAAGCAAAAGATATGAAACAAGGTTTGTTTCAGGAGGAGCAATTGACCCAAGTACGACACACTCACGTTCAGTTGCATGTGAATGAAGCATTATATGAAGCTCATTATTGGGAAATTGTTTAAGTGAAAACTTCCCAAGGGTAAAATTAGGTATTTCTTTCAATTTTTCAAGCATATATTCGTGTGATGGAAATGCAAACAGTGTTGGATCTGTAAGCGGCTTAGTAAGATATGGCTGAACTTGTTTTGCTACCTGTTTTTGCTGTTTGTCATATACTTTCAGGATTGCGATGACTTCTTCATCTTCAACAGGAGAAAATTCATCGTAATATGCGCTTACTGCTCCTAAAAATGTGTCGTCTGATGGGACTTCAAGCGCTACTAGCTCACTTATTTCTTTTTTAAGAATTTGGGCAGTTGTCTCGGGAACAACTGGTACTGCGACTATAATCTTTTTAGGGTGACGGTGTTTAAGTTCCATAATACCGGCGCGCATGGTGAGTCCGGTCGCAATTCCGTCATCAACAAGAATAGCAATTTTACCTTCTGCCGATATTTCCGACCTTCCTTGTAAATATGTTTCTCGTCTTCGTTTTGCCTCAAGACGCTGATTTTCAATTTCCTGACGCTGATTTTCAATTTCCTGTTTTAGCCATTTTTCATCAACAGATTTTAATTCGCGTGAGTTTCCGACAATATGACCGTTTTCAGCAGAAGCTGCAATTGCGTACTCTGGTTCGTGTGGATGGCCGATTTTGCGGGTAATAATAAGATCAAGAGGAGCATTGAGATATTTTGCGATTTCAAGAGCAGTTACCACACCGCCTCTTGGTAGTGCATAAATGATAACATCTTTATCTTTGTACTTTTTAAGTTTGCGAGCGAGTAATTGACCCGCTTGCTTTCTATCTTTAAAATACATATTTCTCCTTTTTTATTCATTGTTTCTGTCTTTCTATAATGAATTTTAATAAGTTTGTGCTGGCAGACTGTCGGTAGAGATGCTTACGCATCTGCACAATCCCTTTGCCTACCAGCATGTTTTTAATCATGCAGCCTTTACTGCAATCTTTTTAGGTTTTGCCTCCGGCACTTTTGCAAAAGTTACGGTCATGACGCCGTTTTTGCAAACTGCTTCAGGTTCTGCTTTTGGATCAACATCCCCTGGTGAAACTCGGTAAAAAAAGGAGCGTGATGCCTTTCTTCTAAATGTCTTTCCTTTTTCTTCCTCTTTTTTCTCAGCCCGAATTGTCAACACTCCCTTTTCATAAATTACCTCAACGTCTTTAGGATCAACACCGGGTACTGCTGCTTCCACATACACATTCTTGTCATCTTCTGACACAGTCAATCCCTGTAAGTAGTTGGTTGACGGCCAGATGGTTGTTGGTACCAAATCTTCTACTTCCTCAAATACATCCTCAAGTGAAGGGTCCTCAAGTGAAGGGAATGTAATTGTTGGTAAGTTCCAAAAGCCTCTTGGTATTAAACCGTTTGCCATATTTTTTCACCTCCTTTCATCTTGTGATCCGGAAATGAATTTGTAAAAATATTTTTTTCCTAGTAAGTCATAATGCTTCTTTGAATGAATGGAACATAGCATAATTTACTCCTAATCATTCCTGTTTGCAGTGACGTATATCAAGAAACCAGAGTGACAAAAATCAATGCCTTAGCGATTATTATGGTTTATATTTTTTATATGATTAAACTTATTCAACAAGGCACATATACGCTTATTGAAACAATGGGTTACACAAAAATCCTGCGACTTGACAATAAGAAGGTATTTGCGTGGATTGTTGCAAGGGAAATAGGAGAAATACTTGTTGCCTCACACAAGGCGCATAAGACAGACCATATCTTAACTACCGGAAAGTATCGTATATATGAGGTAAAAGATGAACCGAAGTTTACCGATCTAATTCATTTGGAATTACTGACAGGAGAGGGCGTTTGGCAAGGGTATCTTCTTCCGACTGGATTGCCTGATAATA
>JAMCQQ010000093.1 GCA_023379515.1 Actinomycetota bacterium | reverse complement strand
AAGTCATATCTAAAGATTCTGCAATAATTGCAATAAAGGCTATTTTTCATAAATTCGAAAAGATTATATCAGATTCTTAAATTTGAAGTAGAGGCCAACTACTATAAAGCTTTGACAATTTTTTCTTCACCAAAAACAGTAACTTTTTGATCTTCAACCATTATCGCTTCACCGTCTTTTAATAAATAAAGCTTATCCCCTTTAAAGTGTTTTTTTATTTCATCAAGAATATCTTCCCTGTAGTGAGGATAAATATCAAAATCTACTAATCCAAGTCCCGGAATCGCACTTGCCCCATACTCATTTTCCCCGATATACCATTCTGTTACATCCAAAGTTTTTGCAGTAACCATACTTCCCGCACTTGATCCTACATATATTGCACCTTTATCTAATATGCTTTTTAAATTCTTATCAAGCTGAGCTCTTCTAATCCAGTACATTAAATATCCGGGCTGTCCGCCTGCAAACCAAACAACATCTTTTCCTTCCAAATCTTTTAAGATCTCCTTTGTATTTTGCTCATCGGGAGGAAAATAATCTTCTAGTTGAATTAGTTTTACTTTGGCATTAAGAGTATTTATAAGACCCCAGGAACCTCCGTCTTTCCAAGATCCCCATTTTTCTCCATTTGCCGCAGTTGGAATATAAGCAATTTTTTTGCCTTGAAATCCGCCGACAAACTCTTCAAGTTTCTTAAAAGAGATTGGATTTTTTGCTTCTGACGCTAAAAATAATTTCATGAAGTAATTATATCAGAATCTTTAGATATGACTTTTCCAAATTTAAATTGTGCAAAAATAAAAATAATAAAGTTAATAGTAAAAAGATAAATGGAAAAAGAGTAAGATGCAAAAGTCCAATTAGTGATTGTCAAAAGAACTACCACCGAACTTATTGAAGCAGTTAAATAATTCCACCCACTTTCAGTTTCTGGATGTTTAAATGACTTTATTACCGTTGGTACTCCTGCTAATCCATCGGCTATAATACTGAAAAATATTGCCAAATTTCCTATTTGTGTTAGAGCCCACAAACTTAAGCCAATAAGAGAAAGGCATCCACAAATTAAATCAAACTTTGTTATCTTCCATTCTGCTTTCTTGTTAAAAAAAGAAGCTAGAAAAACCATCAAAGGTAAAAATCCTGCACTAAATGTAAATAAAGATTGAATTCCAACCCCTTCTTTTATCTGAGCTGCAAAAGCAATAAGAGGAGCAAGAGCCCAAAAAAGATAAGTAACTCTATTTGGTTTTACTTTTCCCTGAATGGTGTAAACAAGATAGCTTAAGCCTCCAATCGTTCCCATAAGTGTTCCCAGTATTACAAAATTCTCATTAATCATAAACTTGCTTAATCAAAAGCTAATTATAGCAGCACTTAATTTTTATCAATAATCTTAGATAGATAAACAATTTATTTATTGTAAAATTATGTGGATTCTTGCTTGGGTTAAAGTGGCCAGGTATTTAAGTTGTGTTTTCATTTGAACCTGATAAATCTTATTGCCTTTGTCATAAATTAAAGGCTGGGAAACAGTAAAAACGTTGTTTGTAGTTGTCACTTCAGAATACCAGACCGGATGTTTGTCTGAAACATTAAAAAGCCTAATTGATACAGTTTGATTTTCTGTGGGAACACTAACCGAGGTTTCAAATCGTACCTCTTTAATATTTTGATAATTCCCAAAATCTATAGACGCTTGAAGACCGGGGACATCTACCCATTCACTTGTCTGATTTGTTCCTGTTCCAAAATAAACATAATAATCTTTTACAGATACAGAAGAATCCTTATAAATAATTATCGGAGTAGGGGAAATAACATTTGTGGGAGCTAACGTTGAAAAAACTGTTGGTGTAGGAGTACTGGTTATTTGGATTGGAGCCACTATATTAGCAGCAATAGGTTTTTGGGCATTGGTTACTAAAAATACAAGATAAAAAATGGACAACAAAAGACAAATAATAAAAATTCCAATTACAATAAAACCTATCCTCACTCTTTTCTCATCCTCATGAAGCTCGGTAATTATTGATGCATCTCTAAAATCTTTTATCATCTAACTTTAGCTTATAAAAGAAAACAAAAAAAGTAAAGTTAAATAAAATTATAATTAAGTATGCTATATTCTTTGTATGTATTATAAAAAATACTTAGAGATTGTTTTAATCTTTACAATCATTTTATTAATACTGTCTCCTTTTGTTAAAAGTACAAAAAAAATAAATTCTATAAATAAGCCAATAAATAAATCGGAAAAAAAGCCTGACGAATATGGCATTCACCACATTATATTTACAGGTCAGAGTCTTGCAGGGGGAGAAAAAGGGTTCCCGGGACTTACTACAACCCAACCTTTTCACAATATTACCCTTAATGTTTCATCTTCCCCTTCTTTCACACCTCTTGTTGAGGGAGGACAGGAAAGCCCCGGTTCGGCAATGGCAAATAGCATAACTTCTCATACTAAAAATAAAGATTATCAAATTGAATTAACAATAAATAGTATAGGAGGCGCAGGATATAAAGATTTAAAAAAAGGAACAGATGCATATTCCGATATTCTTAAATATGTAAAACAATCAATGAAGCTTGCCCAAAAAATGGAAAAAAAATACCATGTTTCTGCTATTGTTGTAATTCATGGAGAAACTGATGTTGAGAAAAGTAGCTCCGAATATGAATCTTACTTAATAGAATGGCAAAATGATCTTGAAGAAAATATTAAATTCATAACAAAACAGGAGAATAATATTCCTTTTATTACGGATCAGTTAAGTTCGTTTACCAGAACATACTCAACATCTGAAGTTCCAATCGCGCAACTGAAAGCTTCTGAAGATTTTCCCGAAAAATTTATTTTAGTTGGACCAAAATATTTTCTAAATTACGCTGATGATGCACATCTCACAAATAAAAGTTATAGAATGCTGGGGGAATATTACGGAAAAGTATATAAACAGGTTTTTATAGATAAAAAAAGCTGGAAACCTCTTTCCCCTGAAGAGATTAAGACAAATGAAAAAAATATTTATATCCGCTTTCATGTTCTAAAACCTCCGCTTGTTCTTGACACAAAATTAGTTTTAAAACAAAAAAACTACGGCTTTGAATTTCATGAAGAAACAGACCAACCTGCAGAAATAAAATCTGTAAGTATAATTAATCCTGATACTGTAAAGATAGAACTGAATAAAAAACCTGATGGAGGAAACCAAAGAATCCGTTACGCATACACTGGAATCGCTAAGTCAAAACCGGGAGCACAAAGTCTCGGATCGGCCAGAGGAAATTTAAGAGACAGTGATATCGGAGATTCTTTACATGGCAATAAATTATATAATTGGAGCGTTCATTTTGATAAGCCAATTAATGAAAATGACCACAATAATCTTTTATATTCCGATTTTTTGCTATTTCTAAAATTCTTAGTGCAATAAATTAATTTGCAGTGCTACAATAAAATAAAGGAGGATTTAGAACATGAAA
>JAMCQQ010000092.1 GCA_023379515.1 Actinomycetota bacterium | reverse complement strand
TGAGCTCAATCCGGGCATAGTAATTTGAATGAATTTTTGCCTTTTCTGCAACTTCAGCTTGTGTTAAACCGAGTTTTTTCCTTGCTTTTTTAATATTATTGCCTGTTCCTTTAAGATTCATATTCAATTTTCATTATACAACTTTTATTTTCTAGTTGCTTAAGATTACAAGCCCTAGCTTTTAACGAAATTTGATGTATACTATCAACATGAAAAATTCAGATTTGGATAATATTTATGTCTCAGAATCCGATACTGCAAAAAGCAAGGAAATTTTAGGAGATAAAGCTAAAGGAATGACTGATGATGAAATCAAACGTCAAGTTGCAAGCATACAGTTTTTAGCTGACTCTTGGCTAGATGAATACGAAAGATCAATTTTTGATGGTAAAACTTTGAATGAAAAGCTTGCGCAATAAGTTTAGGGCAGGTTAAACTTTTATTCCGTCTAAAGCGAGATAAACTCCTCAAGACTGCAACCAAGTATTTCTGCTATTTTATATGCTTGGCTGATGGTTAAAGAATGTGTCTGTCCTTTCTTTTCCATTCTTCTATATATTTTAAGCTCCATTTGAAGCTTTTCAGCAACCTCGATATCAGTTAGCTTTCTTTCTCTTCTGATAGCTCCGATACACCATCCTATGCGTCCATACCTATCTAGCCTATCAAAACGTGTCCAGTTCATATTATCACCCCCTTTGGGCAGAAAATTTCATGCATTGATCCCTATTTAGCTTCCTTTGTATTAGGTTTTAGTAGGGTTTTCATCAGATTTAGAAGCTCTGTTGCATATTCAGTTGCCTCTTCATCAGTCAGTTGAATTTTATACTCTTCCAAGTAATGTTTTTTAAATTTCTGTATTAGCCTATTACTGATCAAATTTATCACCTCCAATCCATTTAGGAGTTTAACAAGAATTTTTTTAAATGTGTGCTAGTTGGTTGTAGTAATTTAATGCTGTTTTCAAGATCAAGTATTTGATAAAATTATCTCAGATTTAAAGCAAAATATTGACCTATGAATATTGATCCTACAGGTATTGGAATTGAAATTGTTAAAGGCATTCCATCCATCATAAAAAAAATCAAAAATTGGTGGACTTTCAATTTGCCGGCTGGTAGAGTTTTAGGAGAATGCTTAAACAATAATAAACACCTTAAGGTTTATACTAAAGATCTATTTGTTCTAGAAAATACTTTGAGTAGTCCTAAACTTTTCTCACAAGAGGGAAGTTTAACTCAAATAAATCCAAATATAGATAAAGTCTGGCCAGAAGTTGAAGGAAAAGCTATAGCAAAATTATTTAATTTATTAGGAACATTAGGTAAACAGGAAAAAATTGAAATTGTAGAAATGAGTAGAGGATACGGAGAATGGGATTCTAATATGATTGTTTTAGGCGCACAGGCAGTAAAATGCCGTGAATTTTATGAAATAATGCAAAATGTAGCTTTTGGAGTTAATGACAATTCCATATTTAATTACTCAACTAAAAACAAAATTGAGATAGATGATAAACATGGTTATGGAATAATATTAAAAGCAAGAAATCCACAAAACCATAATAAACCTGCATTTTTACTAGGCGGATTAGGCACCTTAGGTACAAGTGCTGCTGTATATTATTTTATAAATAATGTGGCATTATTGGGAAAAGAATTTGGAAAAAGAGAATTCGGAATTGTTGTAAAGGCTAGAATTGTATCGGGAGAACAATCTACGATTAGAGTAAAAGAGTACGATAGATGTTTCAACTAAAACTTTCTAATGATATTTTGCTTCGAACTCTTTGTCAGACATTGTTAAATAAATTAAGCCTTCTATAATTCCAATAAACATAGGAATCGATGTCCAGAAGAATAATAAATATAGAAATCCCTGTCCTATTTTTCCAAGATAAAATTTATGCGCTCCAATACCACCTAAAAGCAAAGCCAATATTCCGGCAACTGCTCTGCTTCTTACAGTTCTAATTTCCACTCCTTGAGAGAGTGAACTTCTTAATTTCGCTCTATATTGTTCCTCTTCCTCAATTTTCTTTTTATCCGCTTCGGTTAATGCCATATTGTATATCTTGTACTATATCAAACTATACCAACAATTACAAATACTTGTTATTTAATATTCGTGATATTATTAATGTATATAAATTCATATTGCAATTCGTTATATATGGGTATATATTTTATTTATAAATACCTATGATTAATGTTGAAACTTTAAGAAAAGGCCCACCAAAACCAGAAGAAACTCCACTTCCAATTTTAAAAGACGAGCAGGTAAGAAGTGTCCTTGTTGGTCAACTTGAAGCAGCACGTGCATTAACAGAACAAATTTCACCTTTTTTCACTATCTCACCATTAGCTGGGGTAACAAATTTTTCATTGTTTAGTATGTCTGCTGAAGAAGAAATGTCTACTGTGTGGAGTGGAACTAGTAAAGCTGGCGTATGTGAAAGAGGAAAATTTCAAGAAATAGCATTTGAAGTTATGTATAGATATGGGTTTAATCCTAATGTTCATAAACCAGGCTATGCTTCAATGGGTTGGAATCCTGATGGCACAGCTCACTATCCAAATGGTACATCAAGGGAATGTCTAAGTTATCCTAGCCAAACTATACCAGGACTTAAATTTGAGCGTTTACGTGATTATTACACTGATACTGATGAGACAATATGGGTTAATTGGACCGCAGAGGCTACTAAAAAGCCCTTTAGTGCACATTTTGGGAAACATTAATATTAGAATATTATTTAAAAATCTCTTCAAGATTTTCTTCTATTTTCTGCTGAAGTTGTGGAGAAAGACTGTTTTTAAACACATTTATCAAATTTGCTAAAATCTTACCTTTCTCATCATCGATTGCTTTATTAAATTTCTGTCTTTCCTCTGTGTTCAAAGAGGATATTGCTTTGCCGAATAATTCATTGATATTTTGCTGAAATTGAATATCTTTACCCTTTAGTATAGATAATAGTTCTAGACAGGATTTATTATACTTTAACATATACATGCCAAGGAGAATATTTTTATCCTGTTGGGTTATAGGTATTCCGTCGAGTGCTTTTTCAATTATATCTTCAATAGAGTTCATATGATTGCAGCAGATGGAGGTT
>JAMCQQ010000091.1 GCA_023379515.1 Actinomycetota bacterium | reverse complement strand
GACCTATATAGTCCAAAACTGCTTCTTTTATAGCATTCTTTGCTTCATTACCATCTGCCGGAGCAATTACTATTAAGTTAGGGATTGTTCTCATAATAGATAAATCTTCAATAGATTGATGTGATGCACCATCTTCACCCACAGTAAGGCCTGCATGAGTAACAATAATCTTTACATTTAAATCGGATTTACATATAACATTTCTTATTTGATCAAGAGCCTTGCAAGTAGCAAAAATTGCAAAAGTTGATGCAATTGGAATTTTCCCATCAACAGCTAAACCTGCTGCAATACCCAATAAATTTTGTTCTGCAATTCCAACATTGAAAAACCTTTCAGGATATTTTTTTGCAAAATAGCCTGTTTTGGTAGCTTTTGAGACATCTGCATCCAATACCACTATCTTTTCATTCTTACCTATTTCTACTAGTATTTCTCCGTATGCCTCTCTGCCTGATATATAATCCATTTTATTTATTCCTATCTTTTAACTCACATAATGCCAGATTTAATTCTTTTTCATTTAAAGAAGTCCCATGATATTTATTTTCATTCTCCATAAAACTTACACCTTTACCTTTAATAGTTTTTGCAATTATTGCTTTTGGGAAACCGTTTTCTCTACTAATTGCATATTTTATTGTGGAAATTATTTTTTCTATAGAATGTCCGTTTATCTTAAATACTTCCCAGTTAAAAGCTTTAAGTTTTTTATCAATAGGTTCTGTATTCATTATTTCAGAAGTTTTTCCATCTACTTGATAACCATTCAGATCTATGATTGCTACCAAATTATCAAGCTTATTATGAGCAGCAAACATAAATGCCTCCCATACCTGCCCTTCATCACATTCTCCATCACCCAACAAGACATAAATTTTCCTGTTATTTCTATCTATCTTGGAAGAAACAGCAACCCCACAACCTATTGATAATCCATTACCTAAAGAACCGGTTGAAACTTCAATACCGGGGGTTTTGGTGCTGTCTGGGTGACCTTGTAGAATAGAACCTAGTTTTCTTAGTTTTTTGAATTCCTCTAATTTAAAATATCCGCATTTACCTAAGGCAGCATACAATGCTGGTGCACAATGACCTTTTGATAAGATAAATACATCCCTTTCCTTAAATCCAGGGTTTTTAGGGTCATGATTTAATATATTGAAGTAAAGCGCAGTTATTATATCAGCTATAGACAAAGACCCACCTGGATGACCTGACTTTGCAGCAGTGGTCATTTTAAGTATTTCACACCTTATCTCGTTGCTGATTGCCTTTAAATCTCTCATATCTTTTTTTATATTTTTTAATTGTTATTTTTTAATTTTTGCGATATATTATGACTTTTTGGACTGTAGTGATCAAAATCTTCCAACACCATAATATTCTTATTAATTGATATTTATTTTTTGGAGTTTAGCCTTTCAAGGATTACATATTTTTTTACCATTATTGTTCTTTAATTTCCTTAAATTATAATGTAAATACTTACAAATATTTAACAATTTACATATTATATATCTATCTAGTCTTATGTCAATAGGATATTTTTAAATACTTATCATATAAAAAAATGTATTTAGTGCTAAAAAACATAAAATTAAATAAAATTATATTTGATTATTATAAAAATATGATTTATAATTTACTGCAAATATTTACACAGATATAAGAAAGTAGATGAACTTATGAGAGAAGAGGAATTTATTGCTAAAGTTGCCCATATGTACTATAAGCAGGATATGGATCTTAGAGAAATTGGAAAAATATTTAATGTGTCATATGCCACTATTTCAAGACTTCTAAAAAAAGGTAGGGAAACAGGAATAATAAAAATCTTTATAAATAATCCTTCAGATAAATTGCATGACCTGGAATCAGAAATTAAAAATACTTTTAATATCAGAGAAGTCTTTGCAGTAAATGTCCAAGAAACTGATAGCAGTGAATTAGTAAAAAATGTTGTAGCTATACAAGCAGCAGAATACCTGGAAAATGTTTTAAAAGATGGTGACATTTTGGGAATTTCATGGGGATCGACAATATATAGTGTTGTAAATAATTTTAAGGGTAAAAAAAGAATTAATATAGATATAGTTCAATTAAATGGAAATTTCGCAACTATACCTATTGAATTTAATTCTTCGGATTTAGTTAGACGCATGAAAAACATGTTTATGGGTTCTTACTATTTTATTAACTCTGATACCATTGTAGATAGCAAGGAAATAAAGGAAATTCTAATGAATAGTTCCAGCATAAAAAAAGCTTTCATTTTGCATAAATCCATTAATATAGCCCTGCTTGGAATTGGTTATTTTAATGATAGATCAATTAGTAACCTTTATAAAGATTATCTAAGAGACGATGAAATTAAAGAACTTGAAAGTTTTAATGTTGTTGGCGAGGGCCATCATATTTTTTACGATATTAATGGGAATATATTTGAGAGTAAAATAAAAGAGCGAGCAATTTCTATCAGTAAAGAGGACCTATTTAATATAGATAATAAAATAGTCGTAGCCACTGGACTTGATAAAACATTAGCAATAATTGGAGCAATGAGAGCTAAATTAATCGATACCTTATTTGTTGATAGCCTGACAT
This sequence comes from Actinomycetota bacterium, assembly GCA_023379515.1. The sequence goes on along the minus strand of JAMCQQ010000091.1, from coordinate 3,066 downwards.
TGGAAAACATTTCAAAAAAAGTATAGACTCATTAGTTGTTTAAAAAATATTCTCATTCTCTCTACAGTTTCGAACTCAGAATCTTATGTTCATTTGTGATAATCGTGTACTTTTTTTATTATAAACTTAATAAAAAATCTTTTTAAATATCTTAAATTATGCTTTTCCAAAAACTATAACCCGTTCCAATTTATCAAGACTAATTTCATCTTTGTAATATTTCCCAATTATTTCACCATTATTAAGACAAATAAATCTATCAGCAATCGAATGGACATGTAAAAGATTATGAGTCACAAATAAACTTGAAATTCCTTCATCTCGTAATTTTCTAACAAAATCCATTACCTTATTGGATTCCCTTACTGAAAGGTGATTAGTCGGTTCATCTAATAATAAGAACTTCGCTTTAAAGTATATAGCTCGTGCAATAGCCACAGCTTGTGCTTGCCCACCGGAGAGCTCACCCACATCTGAATCTGGTGAATCAATACCAATATTAATCGATTCTTCTAAGATTCTCATTGATTCTTCCCGCATTCTTTTTTTAGCAAGAAAACCAGCAAAATTTAAAATCTCATTACCCATAAAAATATTGCGGTAAATGGAAACAGAATTAACTAAGGCGCGATCCTGATATATAGTAGCTATACCTATTTTTTGGGAATCCTTGTAACTTTTCATCTTAACAACGTTTCCATTATATAAAATTTGACCTGAATTAGGTTGGGAAACTCCACTAAGAATTTTAATTAGTGTTGATTTACCTGCTCCATTATCCCCAACCAATCCGATAACTTCACCAGCTTTTACTGAAAAGCTCACATTTTTAAGTGCGTCAATATGACCATAGGATTTACTTATATTTTTAATTTGATATAATGGTAATATATTATTTTGTGTAGACATTTTTGAAATCTCCTTAGTTTAATTATTAATTCCCTTCTCAGAACTATACATAAGTATTTTCCTCATAAATCTCCTAGTAATATATTTCCTCTTAAGAGGATAAGGTATGAACGATTTCACAGCTTAGAATGTTTGCTTTTGCTACAGTTTCGCACTTCCGTTCTCTTAGCTTCATCTAGTTTGTTTACACTCTAAAATGTAAGGCTTGGCGCCAGTCTGGCAACTAACCATTACTCAGATTGGACTTTCACCAACAAGAACTTACATGTTTTTCTTGACATACTCATAATTGTCTCTCTTTCCTGATAAAAATATGAATAGAAACTGTAAGGATAATAACAAGACCAATAAAAAGCCTAAACCAGAAACCAGGAGCACCTGAGAGAATTAAAATATTATCGACAGAGAAAAGAATAAATGTACCCATAACAGCGCCTACAATAGATCCACTTCCACCAGTTAAAAGTGTTCCCCCTATTACCGTTGCTGCTATTGCATTAAGCTCCATACCTGTGCCCGTCAATGGAGTAGCTGAGTGAATTCTAAAAACTTGAATACTTCCAGCAAATGCCGATAGCATTCCAATAATCATAAAATTTAAAATTTTTACTAAATCAACAGGGATGCCCATAGCAATGGCTGCTTGTCTATTACCACCTGTTACAAGTGTCCAATTCCCAAACTTACGATTTTCAAGTAAAAGATACATGATAGCTGCACACAAAATAAACCAGATAAATTGAATGGGGAAATTATGGATTCGTGTTGTAAAAACCTTCACCAGTAACGAATTAACTGGAAGTATTAAAGGGAATCCTCCAGAAATAAGCAATAAAATACCTCTATAGATTTCCATAGTACCTAGTGTCGCTATGAAAGATGGTATCTTTATTTTAGTAACAATAAGTCCATTGATTAATCCAAACATTGCTCCAGCGGCTATTGCAGTTAAAAACCCCATCCATTCCGGAACACCTACTTTAGTGATAAGATAAGCCATAATAAAAGGTGATAATCCAAAAATTGAGCCAACCGAAAGGTCAAATTCACCTGTAATAATTAACATTGTCATTCCAAGAGCCACTAAGCCTAGTTCAGGAATATTTTTTATAATAGTTAAAATATTACCTAAATCAATAAAAGTTCTATTTACAGCTATAAAAACAAGTATAAGTATAAATGTTAGTAGAGTTATACTAAAATCTTTATTTTTTAATAACTTTTGATAAAAAATTTTTCTATTTTTCCTATCAAGAACATTATCAGATACATTGGATTTCATTTTTAATCTCCTAATATTAGAGTAGGCTTTTTAAAGCCTACTCTCTATCATATATCAACTAATGTTAATGTCTAATATTATCTAATCTGTGCGTTTATCAAAGGTACTAATTTATCAACATCCTTTGGAGTCACTATACCTACACTGGTATTAATACTTGCTGGTGCAAATGCACCCCAATTATACATTACTAATTCAGCAATTGTATAATAAGTCTGTAGGAATAATTGCTGATCTATTGTAGCTTTGACAATTCCGTTCTGTAAGCCCCTTAGTGTATTAGTTACTATATCAGACCCTCCCACTACTACTTTATCTTGTAATCCTAGATCTTCAACTACAATTACTGAAGAATCTGTAGTTAATCCACCAACACTAATTATTCCCTTTGTCTCAGGATGTCCTTGCATATAAGCAGCTATACGGCTTGTAGTTGTGGCTGCATCCATGCCTCCTGCATCAAGAATTTCAGTTGTTACTCCAATTGCATCCATAGCTTTTATAACTCCTGCTGAACGTGCCATTGCATAGTACATGCCTGGAAATTCTGCCGGGATTAAAACATGATCTCCTTTTTTAAAATACTGCTGCATTTCAAGTCCAAGCAAATATCCGTCAACAGTTAAATCAGCACCTATATAGGCTAATCGTGGGTTATCTTTTCCACCATCAATATTAAATGCAATAACTGGAATACCAGCATCAAGAGCTTTTTGTGTTACTTCATCAAAAGCTACAGGATCAGGAATAGTAATAGCAAGACCATTTGGTTTAGCTTCAATTGCTGCCTCAATTGCCGCTACCTGTCCAGCAGTGTCACCTCCTTTATAAATAATAGTTACATCAGCACCAAAATCTTTTGCAGCCCTCATTGC
>JAMCQQ010000090.1:511-2637 GCA_023379515.1 Actinomycetota bacterium | reverse complement strand
AGCCTGGCTATGCGGTGGAATATGATTTTTTAAAGGCAATAGGAACTTCGACAATAGACACCTCTACAAGCATTTATAAACTATTAAAAAGACCGGAAGTAAAAATCAATAACATCTTTAGATATTTCTTCGGAAACAAATTTTCAGATATCGTAAAGATATCTAACGATGATTATGATAAAGATCTTCTTGAACAGACAGAAATAAATATTAAATATAAGGGATATATTGAAAGGGAGATGCTTGGGATTAAAAGAATGAGCAAACTGGAAGAATTTAGGATTAGGAAAAATATAGACTATTCTAAAATTAAGGGTTTGACTTTTGAGGCCCAGGAAAAGTTATCTAAATATCTTCCTGAAACATTAGGGCAAGCCTCAAGGATTGCAGGCGTTTCTCCGGCTGATATTTCGATCTTAATGATATTTTTAAAATAGGTTAAACATCAATGGATAATAAAAAAATTTTGACATCATCTTTAAATGATATTAATTTGAGTTTTACTGAAGCAGATATTAACAAAATAGAAAAATACATTGATGTTTTATTGGAATATAACAAACAATCAAACCTTGTTGGTACAAAGTTAAAGCAGGATATACTTATTAGACATATAATTGATAGTTTATCAATATTTAAATACTCCAATTATTTTTTTGAACCTCTCGAAGGCAAGGATTTCAGAATACTGGATATAGGTACAGGAGCAGGTTTACCGGGAATTTTAATTTCTATATTTTTAAAAGATAGTCATGTTTATCTGCTGGATAAAAGATCTAAAGCTATTAAATTCTTAAAAGAAATAGTACATGAACTTAATTTGGAAAACGTGTATATAATCGAAGGCAATGCAGAATATCTTGGACATGATGTCCATTACAGAGAAAATTTTGATGTTGTTTTATCCAGAGCAGTTGGGAAGTTTAACATAATATGTGAACTGATGCTGCCTTTCTGTAAAATTGGCGGCAAGGCAGTTCTTTATAAAAGTAGGAAATTGCATGATGAAATTGAGCAATATAAAAAAATGATTCCAATTTTAGGTGGTAAAGTGGACAAAATACTTGATGTAAAAGTCCCAAACCTTGATGAATACAGAGCTTTTTTATCAATTCTAAAGGAGACAAGTACTTTATATAAATATCCAAGAAAATATGCTAAAATATTAAAAAAGCCCTTAGCAGAATAATTCTGGCCCGGGGAATCAAATATATGTACCATGGCATATAAGTGTTGTTGTATATTTATACATATGTATGTTTTATAGCATTTAAAATATTATCTAATATCAATTTTATTCTAAATATCAATGTTTCTAAAAAGGTTTTTTAAATTTAGAAGAATGAAGGAAGAAAGACAAGCTGGATACATGGATGCTGGTGCAGGTAAAAATGAAGGTATTGGTAATACAAATACCAATAAAGATTCTGATATTGATAAAGATAGTAATCTCGATAGTAATGCTGCTATTGATAATGATGTTGATATTAAAGATATTGATGTAAATGAGAATATTAATATCAAGAATGCAGTTATAAATAGAGATACTGATGTCAGCAAAAATATTGATAAGTCCGAAAAAAAATATTTTGGCAGGGTAATTGCAATTGCCAATCAAAAAGGCGGCGTTGGTAAAAGCACAACCGCTGTAAATATGTCGAGCTACCTTGGAGATCTTGGCTATAAAACACTGTTGATAGATCTGGATCCACAAAGTAATTCAACCAGCGGCTTGGGGATTACCCGTGAACAAGTTGATAAGAATATTTATGATATCCTTATATCAAATGAAGAACCGCAAAATGCAATACTAAAAACATCATTTGAAAATTTATATATCATACCTTCATCAATACAGCTTGCAGGAGCGGAGGTAGAATTAGTTTCAACTTTAAAAAGAGAATATAAGCTACAGCATACGATAGAAAAAATAAAGCAAGATTTTGATTTTATAATCATAGATTGTCCTCCTGCTTTAGGGCTTCTAACAATAAACGCTCTTACGGTTGCAGCGGAAGTATTAATACCAATACAATGCGAATACTATGCTCTGGAAGGGCTTGGACAATTGATAAATACTATAAATCTGGTAAGGGAAAATTTAAAGTTGAAACTAATTCTACCTC
>JAMCQQ010000090.1:0-465 GCA_023379515.1 Actinomycetota bacterium | reverse complement strand
TGATTATAAAATGAAAAATTGATAATTGCAGGAGTTGTAATGACAATGTATGACCAGAGAACAAAACTTTCAGAACAAGTAATTGATGAGGTCAGAACTTACTTTCCTGATAAAGTTTACAATACAATAATCCCCAGGAATATCAGGCTTAGCGAAGCACCAAGCTATGGCAAGCCAATTTTGGAATATGATCCTGCGTGTAAGGGAGCAATTGCTTATAAAAATTTGACAAAGGAAGTGATAGGAGATGGCAAATAGAGGGTTAGGCAGGGGTCTAAGCGCGCTTATACCTGGAATGGATTCTAAAAGCGTTGAAGATAAGCTTCAAAACAGAATAGTTGAATTACCGCTTGCAAAAGTAATACCGAATAAAAACCAACCACGTCAGAATTTTAAGGAACAGTCATTAAATGAGCTTGCAGAATCAATAAGGGAGTTCGGGATTACTTTTGCAAGCGGTAATTC
>JAMCQQ010000089.1 GCA_023379515.1 Actinomycetota bacterium | reverse complement strand
ATTGCATTGATTATATATATTCTTGTTCTTACATATAATCAAATTGGTGTGAGAAATACTTTATTAGGATATATTATATACTCACCGGCTTTTAAATATATCGGAATTTTTTATATTGCACCCATTGGTTTAATCACTTTTTTTTTAACAGGCAGGAATATATACCAGAAATTAAAAACCAAAGAGTCCAATTTGCAGATACATTACCTGCTTACAGGACTGTTAATCTATTTTATTGGAACCTCCTCTTTACAGATATTGATGGAATTTGGAGCAACAAAGCTGATACATACAAGCGAATTATCCCATATATTCCTATATATTTTTATTGCTTCAAGTTCATTTATTGTTCAGTCCAACAGGATAATGGTTTCGGGAAGAAGCATGATGGGGAATATAGGCGATGCAATATTCTTATTCAACAACGAGGGTGAAATTGTTGAAATGAGCAATAAGGCTGATGATATTATAAAAGAAGGATACAGTGATAAGAAAATAGAAAAAAAAAGACATTAATAGTATGCTAAACTGGCTGTCTCATTTAGTGGTGGAAAAAGAGAAGCTGGAAAAACTGTCAAATGTTTTATCAAATATTGGCATTGATAGTTTTAACGAAGATATTGAAATAAAAATCGGAAAGCATATTAAATATTATAATGTCAGGATATCCACAGTTTTTAATTACTACCATACAATTATGGGAAAATTATTAATTCTAAATGATATAACTATCAGGAAAGAGAGAGAAAATCAGCTATATTATCAATCTTATCATGACCAGTTGACAGATATATTCAATAGATATTATTTTGAGGAAGAGTTAATCAGGGTAGATAAAAAGAAAATGTTTCCAATTTGTATTATTATCGGAGATATAAACGGTCTGAAAATAATTAATGATACATTCGGACGCAGTAAAGGGGATGAATTAATAAAAAAAATAGTCAGGATTTTACAGCAAAGCCTGAAGGATAAGGGTGTTTTGTGCCGTTATGGCGGAGACGCGTTCGCTATAATATTATCAAAAACAGAAAAAGAAGATGCTCTTAAAATAATGAATATAATGGTAAAGAGCTTCAAAAAAAATAGCACCGGTATTTTGCCTATGAATATGTCCTTTGGGCTCTCGGTTAAAACAAATAGCAGCCAAAATATTAATGCTTCTTTTTCTGTTTTTGATAATATTATGGATGAATATAAATTATCTGAAGATAAGAGCATGCGAAGTTCATTGATTTTATCCCTGAAAAAAGCATTAGAAGAAAGAGATTACGAAACTGAAGAACATGCGGAAAGACTGACAAAACTAAGTGTTTTATTAGGTAAAAAAATCAAGCTTGATGATAGTGAGTTGAATAAAATAAAATTGCTGGCGATGCTTCATGATATAGGTAAAATTTCTATACCCGACAATATTGTTTTAAAACAGGGCAAGCTAACTCCCGACCAATGGGAAATAATGAAAAAACATTCCGAAATCGGTCATCGTATCGCACAGTCATCACCTGATTTAACACAAATAGCACCCGGGATATTATACCATCATGAAAGTTGGAATGGCTCAGGATATCCCGATGGATTAAAGGGTGAAGAAATACCCATAATTTCCAGGATTCTTTCAATTGTTGATACCTATGATGCCATGATTAGCAGCAGGCCTTATAGAGAAGGTATTTCCAAAGAGGAAGCACTTAAAGAAATCAAGAGATGTTCCGGCACACAATTCGATCCATATCTTGTAGAAAAATTCGTGGAGATTATTAAAAGAGAGAGTATCCAGTCAAACCATAAAAATCTCAAATAATTTTAAAGAACTCAACAAGGATAATTTCATCTACTTTACTCATCTTTTTTCTATTATAATAGTTTTTAATGGTTTTTTAACAATTTTAAAATAAGGGATGCAAATCTTAATTATCATATTATCACAGGCTCATTTCTGATTACTAAACAGGAATAAATATACTTGGCTAACAATAACAGAAAAAAATTTTTATTTGTAATCATCGTGCTGGTTTTTATAGCATTATCCGGTTTTGGATTGATTTTACTTTTGACTTTTAAGATGGGACCGGGTCTTTCTCCTGATTCAGTTGCCTATATCGCTGCTGCCCGCAATATATTAAACGGACGTGGTATTGCTGTTTTATTAAATAATGATGGAACACCCTTAAACCTCTGGCAACCGGTTTATCTAAACGAGACTGTACATATTTTTAAATGGCCTCCGTTGTATCCGCTCATTCTATCTCTTACCGAAATATCCGGCGTAGATATTATTGAAGGTTCCAGATGGCTTAATTCAGCAATATTTGGATTAAACATTTTTCTCATGGGTTTCATTATAATGAAAATAACAAAATCAATTTTACTCCCGGTACTGACTTCCCTTCTTTTTTTATTTTCAAAGGAAATCATCTTTATACATCACATGGCCTGGTCGGAACCGCTTTTTATTTTACTGGCATTCTTAGGATTATTTTTACTGATAAATTTCTTTTGGACAAAAAAGTTGTCACTATTATTATTATCTGCATTGATAACAGGTCTTGCATTTTTAACCAGATATTCCGGTGCTGCCCTGGTCATTACAGGTACTGCCGGTCTGATATTACTAAACAGGGAAAAGATAACCAGAAAAATACTGCAATCCTTCATATTCATTGCAATAAGCTGTCTTCCCGCAGGCATCTGGCTGCTAGGGCTTCAGTTTTTGAAGAAAGGCTTCTCAGTCAGAAGATTAGTGCTTAATCCGGTTAAACCCGATGAGATTAAGATTATGCTAGACAACATCACTAAATGGCTGTTTCCCGGAAGTATAACTTTTATTTTAAGGATCATCTTAACAATAGTCATTATAATCCTTATTATTGCAGGCTTCTTAATAATTAACATTAAAACAAGAGACAAGAATGAATATGTCCAGCAAAAAAAGATAAATCAGGCTGCACTTTTATTTCTTGCATTCGTAATTTTTTATTCAGGGTTTAATATTTTAACCAGACTTGTCGCCGGTGCCAATCTGGATTTTTGGGATAACAGACATTTGGCTCCTGTTTTATCAGCCTTTATAATAA
>JAMCQQ010000088.1:2452-5109 GCA_023379515.1 Actinomycetota bacterium | reverse complement strand
CGTTTATCAAAGCTTTGGAGCGAAAAGGAATTCCCTTTCAGTTTTTAGGTCCGGGAAAACTCTTCCATCAAGAGGAAATTAAAGATTTAATAGCATATTTAAAAGTGCTATATAACTTTGAAGATTCTACGTCCCTTTATCGCATTCTTAATATGGCTATTTTTGATTTTGACGCAATAGAAATAGCATCTCTTTTAAATTTTGCAAAGAAAAATTGCTACTCTCTTTTTGAAACTTTAGAAAAAGTAAATCAAACATTTTTAAAAGAAGATAGCAAAAAAAGAATAGAAGAAATTGTAAAGATGATTCATAAGCATCTAAAATTAGTTCCAAAAGAAACGGCGGGGCAAATTCTTTATTATTTCCTTCAGGATTCAGGCTTATTAAAGTCGCTCCTCAACAGTCTCCGGCTATAAAAATCAGAAAGAAGAAACTATTGCAAGAAATATAGCAAAATTCTTTGATAAATTAAAAACCTACGAGGTTGATCATGATACTGCAACGGTCTTTGACCTGGTTGATTGGATAGATCTTTCAATGCAAATGGGAGAAAGTCCCCTAGCTTCAGATTCCGATTGGACTGAAAATGATGCTGTTAATATTTTAACTGTTCATTCAAGTAAAGGATTAGAATTTCCTGTTGTCTTTATCGTCAGTCTTGTTGCTCAAAGATTTCCAACTAGAGAAAGGAAAGATACTATTCCAATTCCCCAGGAATTCATTAAAGAGATTCTTCCTACGGGAGACTATCATCTGGAGGAGGAACGCAGACTATTTTATGTTGCTATGACTCGTGCAAAAGATAAACTTTATTTAACAGCATCAAATTATTATGGAGAGGGAAAAAGAGAAAGAAAAATTTCTCCATTTGTATTTGAGGCTATTGGAAAAGAAAAAGTAGAGAGCGTTATTTCTTCTACAAAAAACGGACAATTATCTTTGATTGACTTAGAGAGTTTCAATTTCAATCCACAAGATCCTGTACAAAAGCCGCAAAATGCAATAAATTATTTGTCTTACTCTCAAATCCAAACTTTTGAGATATGTCCTTTGCATTATAAATTGAAATACATATTAAAACTCCCAACCCCGCCAACTTCCGCTCAAAGTTTTGGAACAACGATTCATGCTGTTCTTAGAGATCTTCATCAAATAGATTTACGAGGAGAAAAAATAAACTTAGCAAAAATATTCGATCTTTTGGAAAAAAATTGGGTTAACATAGGGTATGACAGTAAGTCCCACCAAGAAAAAGCTCTAGAGTCTGCAAAGAATATTATTACAACTTATTTCGAAAATGAATATAAAAAACGTCTTTCCCCAATAGCTCTTGAGCTACCATTTACTTTTAATCTTAAGGGCATAAAAGTTGGCGGAAGAATAGATAGAATAGATAAAATTAACGAAAATAACATAGAAATAATCGATTATAAAACTGGAAACAATATTCGGACTGAAAAAGAGTTGTCAAATGATTTTCAGCTTTCGATTTATGCGCTAGCTGCAAGAGAAATTCAAGATAAAATCTTTAACAAAAAACCTGAAAACATTAAACTATCCCTTTATTATCTCGAAAGCGGGCAAAAAATTAGCACTTTCAGAACTAACGACCAATTAGAAGAAGCAAAAATCAGAATATTAAAAGCTGCTGAAACAATTTCTGCTAGTGATTTTAGTTGTTCGGAAAATATTTTTTGTAAAAGTTGCGAATATAAGATGCTTTGTTCGACAAAAAATTGATATTTTGGTATAATTAGGCTCGGTTCTGGGAAGAAGTATTGCTACTCCGGAATATAAATCTTTTCGGAGAGGAAAGTCCAGACAGGTGTAAAGCCGGGAATGGAGCGTAAGCTCCAACTAGAAATAGCTGGTTTTTAAGACTTTTTCCTACATGTAAGTCTTAAAACAGATCTTGAATTGACAAGATTTGAGAGCAACAGAGACGAGTAGGGATGAAACGGGCAATCCTACCTGCTGCAACCTGGAAAGATGCTTGCCTACCAAAAGTGGGCATAACTTTGCTTTACAAGGCATCAAACAAGGGCAGTCGCTAAAAAGGCGACCGTAAGTGACTAATATCACAACGAGATAGATTGCAATTTTGCTCTTTGGAGCAAAAACAGAATCTGGCTTATTCTCTTCCCAGAGCTTTTTTATTTATTCGAGGCATTTATTTTATCCAGAGAAAAGTTTATAAGAATCTTTATTGCTCCCGCAATTGGAACTGCCAAAACTAATCCGATGACCCCCAAAACATGGCCTCCGGAAATTACAGCAAAAAGAATTATTAAAGGATGCAATTCCGTAATTTTACCCATAACCTGAGGAATAATAAAATAGTCTTCAAATTGTCTTGCAAAAAAATAAATTGCAACTACTATGGCTGCACCTTGAATAGGATTAATGGGGAAGTTTGAGACACCAGATAAAAGAACCACTAAGGCTGCGACAGCCCCTGCAGTTATTGGTCCGATTATTGGAATAATTTCGGCAAATCCTGAGAAAACAGCAAGAACAAGCGCAAATTTTACTCCAAGTATAGACAATGCAATATATAAAAAAAGCTCTGGGAAGAGAATAAGCCAGATTCTGTTTTTGCTCCAAAGAGCAAAATTGCAATCTATCTCGTTGTGATATTAGTCACTTACGGTCGCCTT
>JAMCQQ010000088.1:0-2442 GCA_023379515.1 Actinomycetota bacterium | reverse complement strand
GCAATATTTGCCTATATTTTTAATCCTGAGAAAACAGCAAGAACAAGCGCAAATTTTACTCCAAGTATAGACAATGCAATATATAAAAAAAGCGAGACAATCAATACTAAAAATAGCTGTCCTCTTAGGTAACCGCCAAAGACCTTGTTCATTTTTCTTATCACTATTTCCACATCAACCTTGTTTTTATTTGGAATTAAGTTGAGAAATTTATTTAAAATAGAATTGCCTTCTCTTAAAAAATAAAATCCAGCAAATAAAAATATAAAAAAACTTATTATTCTGGATATTGCCTGAGGGAAAAAAGAAAAAATTGATGACGGGGTAAATATTCTTGATTTTTCCAAAACTATAACACCTTCATTTGCCAAGGGTCTTAAATAATCTGGTAAAGTATTTATTTGTGCTTTAGTTGTTTTAGTTAAATTTAGGATATAGCTTTTTAGCTCTATTGACTCATCTAAGATTCTTCTAGAAACAATAACGCTCAAAAGAACCACAATTGAAATTAAAATTAGATAAATTATTAAGACCGAGATGGTTCTTGGCAATTTTATATTGTTGGAAAAAAAGTTTACAACAGGATTAAAAATATAGGCAAATATTGCTGCAAGAATAAAAGGAGTCAGTATGGCTCTATCGATATATAAAAACCAGATAGAAATAATTATCAGAACTATATAAAAAATCGTTCTTAACCTTAAAGTCATAAATTCGAAAAGGACTATCTAACAAGCTTTTTCAAAGTTTTTCCAGGAGTAAAGCCTGGCGCTTTTCTTGCAACGATTGTTATTTTTTCACCTGTTTTTGGATTTCTGCCCAATCTTTCAGCTCTTTTTCTTATGCTAAAAGTGCCGAATCCGGTAATGACAACCTTTTCCCCTCTTTTTAGAGAATCTCTAATCCCATTTAAAAAAGCTTGAATTGCTTCTCCTGATGCTTTATTTGTAAGGTTTGCTTTTTTAGAAACAACTTGAATTAAATCTTTTTTTGTCAATCTTATCACCTCCTAATGTGAACTCTACGACTATTTTGATTAGGTTAAAAATACAATGAAAACGGATATAATGTCAATGAGGAAATTAAGAGCTACCTGTTGAAACTGCTCTAAATTCACGAATCGCAGTAATTTTAACTTCTCCTGGAACAACCATTGATCTATTTATTTCGTCTCTGAGTTTCGTCGCTAAAACCGTAGTTTGAGAATCATCCAACTTTCCAGGATTTATGATGACTCTGAGCTCCCTACCCGCTTCAAATGCATATGCATCTTCAACGCCATCGTATCCTTTCGCAATTTGTTCCATGTCCTTCAGTCTTTTCGCGTAATCCTCAACGTCTTCATATCTTGCGCCTGGTCTTGCACCAGAGATTGCATCCGCGATGTAAACTAGAACCGATTCAACTGAAGAAAAAGGCTTATCTTCATGATGTTCTAAGACACAATCGATGATTGGCTGAGGCATGTTAAATTTCTTTAAAATTTCCGCTCCTAATGTAACATGATTTCCGTCTCCTTCAACAACTTTCCCAACATCATGGAATAGACATCCTAATCTAACAATATTGGCATCTGCTCCAATTTCTTTTGCTAAATGAATTCCTATCTTTGTTTCCTCAAGTGTATGAGCAATTAAATTTTGCCCATAAGAAGTTCTGAACTTAAAACGGCCCAATAAGGATAATAGTTCTGAAGGAAGATTATACACTCCGACTTCATGAGCTAATTTTTCTCCTTCTTCAAACATTATTTTTTCCACTTCTTGCTTTGTCTGATCTACAATTTCTTCAATTCTAAAAGGCTGAATTCTGGTATCTTTGATTAATTTTTCCAAAGAACGTCGTGCAATTTCTCTTCTAACAGAATCAAAACTGGAAAGTCTTATTGCGCCCTCTTCCTCTAGATCAACATCGACCCCGGTTGCTTGTTCAAACGCCCGAATATTTCGCCCTTCCTTACAGAGGAATAGAATTTAAGAGCTAATCCTCCTGTCGTAGTTTCCGGATTTCCAAACATTACTCCAATTTTTTGTCTTAATTGGTTAGTGAAAATTACAACTGTTTTTGATTTAGAGATTACTCCAGTTAATTTTCTAAGAGCTTGGGACATTAATCTTGCCTGAAGCCCAATCATGGAGTCACCCATTTCTCCTTCAATTTCTGCTCTTGGAACTAATGCAGCAACGGAATCAATTACCAAAACATCAACTCCACCGCTTCTTACTAAACTTTCTGCAATTTCTAAAGCCTGTTCTCCTGTATCGGGCTGGGAAATAAGAAGTTCGTCAAGCTTTACACCAATTGTTTGTGCCCAAATAGGATCTAATGCATGTTCTGCATCTATAAAGGCTGCAACTCCTCCATGCTTTTGAGCCTGTGCAATAACAGATAGACAAATTGTTGTCTTTCCGGATGCTTCCGGCCCGAAAAGTTCTATAATTC
>JAMCQQ010000087.1 GCA_023379515.1 Actinomycetota bacterium | reverse complement strand
GGTGCTGCGAAAAAATAAAAATTAAAGCAACAAAGAAAATTGATATTGGATATGTTTTAGAAAAAATATTTCGCAGCACCAAAGACGCGACTAATAATGTAAAAAATGATAATAAAAAAGATAAACCTAATTTATTTACTTTTAGGTATTCAGATAATTTCATGAGTGTTCTACTTTTGAATTACAATTTTTTCGTAACTATTAAGCCTGCTAAACAAACTAACATATACTTATAAAAGATTTTTATTTAGTCTTTCCAATTTAGTATATGATATCAAAAAAAGATTTTTAACTAAAATTGTTGAACAGTTTAAGATTCTGTGGGGTACCTAAATAGAATGATCCCATCAAATGCAGTTTGGATTGCATCAATTACAGAAAATGAATCAGAAGATTCCTCCAAGCTATTAATAGGCTGTGTAGTGAATTACATGAGACCCGATATTTTCAAACTGGAATGGAACAAGTATTAGTTTCTTTAACACTTCCTTAACTTTGGGCTGCTTTTCAGGCGGAATAAATAAAACCATAAATCCTCCGGCCCCTGCTCCGCAAATCTTACCGCCAATAGCACCAGCGCTTTTAGCAGCTTCATATATCTGATCAATATTATTGTTGGAAACAAGTTTTCCAAGGAGCTTTTTTAATGACCAGCTTTCGTCCAGCATTTTACCAAAATCATTTATTGAATCGATTGGACCGTTAAGTATATCAATAGCAGCTTCTACCATTTGTTTCATAGCTGTAAGTTCTTTTATATTTTCCGGTATCCTTTTAATTTGTTCCTCTGCAATCTCAGAAGCAAACCTTGAAAACCCGGTAAAATAAAGAAGAAAGTGGCTTTGGAAATACTCCATTTTTTCTTTTCCTATAGTAACAGGCTGGACAAAAATTTCGTTTTGACCTTTAAAATCTATCTTGTTAAACCCGCCGAAAGCAATAGCGACCTGGTCCTGCGACCCTACATTCTCACGGATCATATTCTGCTCAACATAAATAGCATCAAAAGCTAGTTTACGTTTTGTCTGCATCTGCCCTTTAAGAGAATAAAGTGCATTAAGCAGGCCTACTGTAAATGCGGAGCTTGAACCTATGCCTGACATAGCCGGCAGATCGCTGGTATGTATTATCTCTACCCCCCTGTCTATTCCCATAAACTTCAGGCATTCGCGCGCAGAAGGATGGACAATTTCATCTATGGTTTTTGTAAGCTCTTTTTTTGAATACCGAACAACAAATTTATGGTCAAAAAACGGTGGGAGATAACGACAGGTAATATAACAGTACCTGTTAATTGTAGTGCTCAAGCAGGCCCCTCCGTGTTCTTCATAATACCCGGGGTAATCCGTACCGCCACCAAAAAAAGAGATTCTAAAAGGAGTTCTGGTAATTATCATTATTATGCCTCCATTTTACAATTATTATGAATTCTCGCTGTTAGATTTATACCACTCAACTGTTTTTCTTATACCTCCGCGAATATCTGTTCGAGCTTTAAATCCCAGTACTCTCTCAGCTTTTGTTGTATCAATAAGTCTCACAGGGATCATAGAGGGCTTTGTTGTATCAAATTTTACTACAGGATTTTTGTAATTCTCAAGTTCAAAAAGGATTATCAAAATCTCTTTTACGCTGTAGGCTCTCCCAAATCCTATGTTAATTGGGTCATAGGTATCAATCTTCTCTGCAGCTAAAATAAGAGCCTCTATAAAATCGTCAATATAAATTAAATCTCTTATATCGTCTCCCGTGCCCCAGATCTCTATCGGGCTATGCCTCTCTACTACCTTTCGGATTGTAGCTGCCATCATGTGAGACGTAGCAAAATCAAAATCATCATACGGCCCATATATATTCGAGGGTCTAAGGACAACAGTAACCATTTTATCCTTAAGTTTTTCAGAATATAGCCTGCACAGGATCTCAGTATAACGCTTCATCCAGCCAACTCCAAAATACACATCATACGGATCACCATTAAACATTTCTTCTTCTTTGACTGGCCTATCGCCTGTAGGCGGATATGCTGCATTGCTGCTTAACCATACAAATTTCTTTATCCTAGCATTGTAAGCTGCCTCTAACACCTGTGAATTCATTATAATATTAGGAGTTACATGCACCAAAGGCGTAGAAGCTATAACCGCTGCTCCGGATGTATTTGCGGCGCACATAAAGACATAATCCATGTCCTTAACTATCTTTTTACAATCATCCATCAGCAATAAATCACATTTTACGTATTCTATTTTTTTATCATTTAAAACCGGGGGTTTTTTATGGACGGTCGAACGTAGGTTTGCTCCTAATGATAAGAGCTTTTTGATTAAATTAACGCCTATAAATCCGCTACCACCTGTAATTAATATATTCTTTCCGCTAAACATCTACTTTGCTCCATCCCTCTTTGACAAAATAGGATTGTTTATCGGCCAATTAATCTTTAGCTTAGGATCATTCCACATAATAGTAAACTGGCCTGCCCTATTATAATACGTAGATTGCTTGTAATGAAAAATAGCCCTGTCAGAAAGGACCAAATGCCCGTTACCGAATTTTGGCGGGACAAGAACTTGCATCCTATTTTTTTCAGATAAAATAAACGATTCCCATTGCCCATATTGCGCAGACGAACTATCCCAGTTCACAACTGCCAAATAAAATTCACCATAAAGGCAAGAAATTAATTTCCAAGTCTCTGAATCGCCATGTATACCCCTTAAAACATCTTTAAATGAAACCGAAATATCATCCTGCATAAATCTAACATCAATGCCATGGTCTCTATAGAGAGCTTCGTTATATATTTCAATATACTGGCCGCGATGATCTTCAAAAACACTAGGTTTTATCAGCAGTACTCTATCTAATTTCGTATGCTCAACATTAATCATGTCTCTACAATCCTCCTTTAGTTATAGTGTTATAAAACACTATTTATATTTCTTATACCATTCAACAGTTTTCTTAATTCCGTCTTCAAAAGCTGTCCTTTTTCTGGCTCCAAAAAGCTGTATATATCTTGAGTTATCTACAGCTCTATAAGATATCGCTGAAGGTTTATCAGAATTAAAACATATTTTTGTTTCATAATTACAGACCTGCAATATAGTCTCAGCCGCGTCTTTTATTGTCATAGGCTTACCACTGCAGATATTTACAGGCAGATTATTAACATTTACTTCTTCCTTAAGTATAGCCAATATATCTTTAACCAGATCATCAACAAAAATGAAATCCCGCACTACATCAGAAGAACCCCATACTTCAAAAGGATCCTCTCTGTTTAAAACTCTGTGTATAAGAGATGGTATGACATGTGCCTTTTCCTTATCAAACTTATCAAAAGGCCCATAGATATTTGTAGGTCTCAGAACTATAATCTTCATATCATATGTCCTGGAATATAAAGCAGCCAGCTGCTCTAAGTAACGATATGTCCAGCCTACACCAAAATATCCTGAATATGGAGGCTGATTTAAATCTAAATCATCTTCTTTTATCGGGTAATCACAAGGTTGATATATTGTAGAACTGCTTAACATAATCACAGTCTTAACATTATTGCGGGCACAGGCCTCAAATAAACCTGTAAATATTTTTAGGTTAGGTAGAATTGCGGCAGTCGGCATTTCCCTATTTCTTTTTGCGCCATATGAAACAGCAGCACACAATACTGTTACATTTATATTCATAGTAGCCGATAGACAATCCTGGAATTCGCAGAAATCAAAAGGCACGAAATCAATATTATCTGCTGAAGCTGCACCTTTATGCCTTGTAGATACAAAAGGTAAACCGGATTCTGACAATTTGATTATCAGATTACGGCCTACCGTACTTCATTGTCCTGCAACTAATATTCTTTTTCCCATTGTCTTTGCCTGCCTTAAATGTATTTATGAGCCAAATTACTCATAAACATCGTATCGTAGATGTGCAATATCTTTATATTTTCTATACCATTCCATAGTTTCCTTGATGCCTTCGCTAAGTGATATCTTAGGTTCAAACCCAAGTTCCTTGGCCCTCGTCATGCTTAATATGCGCTGGTCGTCTCCCTTTGGCTTTAACTCGTCCCATAGAACTTTCGGCTTCTCTCCTAAGTTTGAAATAATAATTTCCACAAGCTCTCTTATTGAAACTCCGACTCCGCTGCCAAGATTAACCGGTTTATCAGGCAGCTTTTCAGCAAGCAACAGCATTCCAGAAGCAACATCTTTAGCATGAATAAAATCTCTTACTGCAGTACCGTCGCCCCAAACTTTTAGCGGATTTTCTCCGGATATAGCCCGTTTAATAAGAGAAGGCACAACCATTGCATTCTCTCTTTCAAAATTGTCATAAGGCCCGTACACATTCGCAGGACGAACTATAACCAGGTTGTTCCAATCGTATTCTTTTCTGTAAGCTTCTGCCTGGAGCTCGCCAATGCGTTTAGACCATCCTGTAAACCAGTCATTAGGAGAAGGAAAGGTTTTCCAAACATCATCTTCATTAAATATTTTGGCTGGCGCATACACACCAACTGAACTTGTAAGAAGATACCCTGATACGCCTTCGCGACGTGCTGCCTCAAGCATGTTCATCTCCATAGACACCGTCGCATACATAAAACGCCCGGGTTTATTAGAAGCTATATCTGGTGAAGCCTTAACTCCTAAGAGATTAAATACAAAATCCATACCCCTGCAGGCTTGTAAACAATTATCAAGACAAGTAAGATCCTTGCTCATAAATTCAGCTGCTGGATGCGCCCTTGAAGGATCATCCAGCGAAGCAATCCTTACTTTTGCTCCAGAATCAACAAGCATTTTAACAAGCTGAATACCTATCATGCCTGTTCCTCCGGCAATTAATACTTTTTTACCTGAGAAAGAATTCTGCATTTTGTGTCTTTGTTGTTTGTATAAATAAGCTAATTCTTTTTTATGAAAGAATACAGATAATCGCCCTTTTTTGTACCAAACCAAACCATTTGTTTACACCAGCCAGGCCATGAATCCCATCCGGTTTGGCTACGTATAATTTCATAACAAAAAGGGCCGCTTTTTAAAGGAATATCTTTTGCTACCAGAGCTGCCTGGTAGAATTCAAGTATATTATAATTTAATTTTATTTCTTTATTTTCTTTTATAAAAGGCTGTTTTATCAATTCAAAATTTGAGGTAAAGGCATCATTAAGCAGATTTTCAGGTATTACAATACCTAATTTCTGTAAATTACCAGAAATAATCTTTTTGGCCTCTTCGTAAAACTTTAGTAAATTATTTTCGGTGCATAATTTTATAAAAACAAATTCATCTGCAGGCCAATACATATTAAGCCACTTTTCTGATGGTATGCATTCAACGTCTCCGGATTGAGTTGATAAAGCTTTTTTATTAAAAAGGGAAACTATTTCTGAAATTATAGGATATTCCTTATCTTCGGTTAAAAACCACTCTATTACCTGTCTGTAGCTTAGCGAATAAGCCTTATTTAGAACAACAAAAGGAATCTGAAGAAGTTTATCGAAATGCATTAATGATATCATCCAGCAGAAAGAACGCGTTCTAACCCAATCCTGTTTAGACATAGAATTTGTACCGACAACAAGTGTTTGTGTTTCAGGTACTTCATTGTCCTGATTTATGCTGGTATGATGCGAAATCATCTTCGATTCCTGTAAAATAAGGCCGAATTTTTCTATGTACTCCCTGGACGCCATTTCAGTATTTTCAAGTAAGGCCAGATTTATAAACTGTATTCTGTTATGCTGTCCGACTTCAATAACGCTGGAAACCCCGTTAACAAAAGTATCGTATGTTTCATCGGGCAATCCTAATATCATATCAGAGAATGTTGCTATTCCGGCATCAGTAAACATCCTTTGGAGTTCCTGGAATTGTTCAGCAGAAATATTGCTGCGGTTAACGCTCTTTAAAGTTTGTTTATTAACGGACTGCAGCGCCAGATTCACTCCTTTTTGCAGGCCGGCAGAATTTAATTTTCTCTGAATTTCAAAGATTGTTTTGGTGGCATTTTTCGTACTTTGAACAGAAAAAGCTT
>JAMCQQ010000086.1 GCA_023379515.1 Actinomycetota bacterium | reverse complement strand
TACTGGAAATCGTGCAGATTCCGCATCTTGAAAAAACGTTGTTTTGAATTGATGCTGTTTCCTAGCCCCAGGCCATAAACTAATATAAGTCTCATTAGTTCCATCTACAACGGTTAATGATGCATGGCCGCAATTTACTCCAGTCAATGCTTTATTTTCTTTAGAAGTCCAAAGATTAACAATTACGTACTTGTCTTTATTTATTGTCATAATATTCTCCACTCACTATATTTTTAATAATTAAAAGTTTCACTGCATAGGTTATCAGCGTTTTTTTGCAAATAGTTTTTTGTTGCCTCTTTACCAGAGAGAATTAATTCCTGTTGTTTACTTTCTGACAGGTTAAATTCAATACCATTGATACCTTTATGGTCAATAAAAACAGTTCGTTTTATATTTTCTGGATAAGTGTATCGTTCTTCTTGTAGGTCAACTCTTGTACGAAAAAGTTTATTTGTATATTTAAAGAGGTTGTCCAATGAGTGTTTAGGTTCTTCACCTACTCCTTCTAAATAGTCCTTATACTCCTTGGATACTAGTCTGAATCCTAAAGTTTCTGGGTTATAAAGTCTTTTTTCATCATCAGACACACTTAAGGCACCTGTCGTTGTGTATCGTGGTAAATCAAAGTCACTAATTGGATAATTATCATATACTCCGCCATCCACCCACAGATCGCGTGTTGCATCGACTAAGCGCTCATTATTTTCTTTATAATAAATATGATGGGGTTTAAAGAGGAGGGGGATTGACATCGAAATACGTATGGCATCAGATATAATAACATCCTTAGTATTTGGGTTTTCCCAGTCGAATAGCATTTTTTTTCCGGTGGTGAAATTTGATCCAATTAGTGATAAATCGCGAAATTTTCCGGGATAATCCAGTGTTAATTGATGTAATTCTTCAAAAGTCAAATATTCACCACTTTGCTTCCCATTCGTTATTTCCCTTACCTGATCTTGTATCAGTTGCTCCGCCCATTCACGAATATATTCTCCTTCATAGATACCCTGTTGATCATTCATGCGATAAGCAAGTACTGGGATGACAGGTTTCACAGGAACCTTACTAAAAAAGGGTGATTTATCCTGGACATGTTTTTCTACGCTTCCTAACACTTTACTCCGTGTGTGAATAGAATCCTTTCTTTCGTCCAAAACAGCTTGAAAATCAAACTTCTTAAGTAAGTGTTCGGCACGCGGGGCATTACAGCCTAAAGCCAAGGCGCATGCTGTAATTGCTCCTGCAGAAGTACCTCCTACTCGTTTAACTACGGTCATATCTATTTCATTTTCTTCAAGAGACTGTAAGACTCCCACATAGGCAACTCCCTTTACGCTCCCTCCTTGAAATACTAAATTGGTTATTGTTTTTGGCATTTCTTATTCTCCGGTCTTATTAGTAACAAATTGAAGAATGTTTTATATCTGGGGCTATCACCTCCTATTTATGACTTTCCTTTTAGAATACGCTTTTATAAATTTCAGGCGCATTAGCCTCGATACAGAATATGCGTCAAGGCATATTTAGAATTAAACGAGGCATAATCAGAGTTAAAACATCAGTACATCTTAATATTCAGATCAACATCAGAAGTAAGATATTCGGCGTCTTCACATAAGTTTTGCGATAGAGGTTTAAAAAAATTGATGCTGGTGCCGCCAGAATCATATAATCGTTTGGCTGCAAGAATTGCGGTGGGAACGATACCAATGCCAACAGCAATTAAGATTACAGATATTACTTTTAAAATATGTTCTGTTTGCGATTGACGGTTTTTTCCCAAGATATCCAGGACGTCCTCATTTTTTAATTGTAATGCGATCGCTTTTACGGCCTCTTCATCACTTAGTAAGGTGTCATCCAAAGTAGACTTTAATTCACGCACGGCAACACCTTTAATGTAGCCTTCGAAAGTAGGAAATGACTCTTGAATGGTATTAACCAAATAGTTTATTCCTTTTGAATGATAGTCTGGTAAGGTGTCATTAATGAAACTAGCTATCCCTTTTAGCTCTTTTAGGGTTTTATAGATTTTTATTGAATGGGGATCGCTCTCTGTATACAAAAAATCACTTGCATTTTTAGATTTGTAATCTTCAAGGTTTTTTTCAAAATCACGCACACTTTTTTCTTCAACCATAACGTAATGGAATAAACCAACCAAGACTGTTAATCGGTCTAATACTAACTTGGGATCTACATGTGGATCGCCACCATTCAGATTAAATCCTGGTGTGTCCATTATAATTGGTGCTGGTATAAATGTAGTTTTAAATTTACAGGGAGGGTATTGCTCTTCATAATAAATTAAAATATTGCCACCAGGATAGCGATTCAACCGAAAAATATAGTCCATTATTTCAGCATATTTACAAGATACCCAACCAAGGAACCCTGGAAAAACAAGTCCGGCCCTCATAAAAAAATGTTCCGCGGGAATCCAAGGAGATGTTCGTTTAACGGTATCCAACTGTGCCTTATTATGATTCAAATAACGCTCAAAAGCCTGGCTTAATTGATTGCGCGCCAGGTTGTAATTAATTTTGGGCATTTTTTTCTCTCCGTTATTATTAATAACAAATTGAAGAATGATTTTTTAATTCAGATGGCTTTCACCATCTGTCTGTGATTTTATTTTTTCCTTTTAAGATTTGCTTTTATAAATTCTAAACTTATCAGCTTCATCACCTAATTTGCATCCATGAATTTAAAGAATTACAGGAAGGTTAAGTTAAGAATATTATAACCAGGCATAATCTAAGCTAATTCCTCAGGACATCTTAATCTCCAGATCAACATCAGCAGTAAGATACTCGGCGTCCTCACATAAATTTTGCGACAGAGGTTTAAAAAAATTGATGCTGGTGCCGCCAGAATCATATAATCGTTTGGCTGCAAGCACTGCGGTGGGAACGATACCAATGCCAACAGCAATTAAGACTACAGATATTACTTTTAAAATATGTTCTGTTTGCGATTGACGGTTTTTCCCCAAGATATCCCGGACGTCCTCATTTTTTAATTGTAATGCGATCGCTTTTACGGCCTCTTCATCACTTAGCATGGTGTCATCCAAAATAGACTTTAATTCTCGCACGGCAACACCTTTAATGTAGCCCTCGAAAGTAGGAAATGACCTTTTAATGACATTGGACAAATAGTTTATATATTTTGAATGATATTCGGGCAAAGTGTCATTAATAAAACAGGCTATTCCCTGTAGCTCTTTTAGGGTTTTATAGATTTTTATTGAAAGGGGAGCGCTCTCTGAATACAAACAATCACTTGCATTTTTAGATTTGTAAACTTCAAGGTTTTTTTCAAAATCACGTTCTTCGTTTTCTTTAACCATAACGTGATGGAATAAGCCAATCAATATTGTTAATCGGTCTAATGTCAGCTTGGCTAATACCATCTCAGGATCGACATGTTCAAACTCACCATTGGGATCAATGCCTGTTATATCCATTTTCTTAGGTAGAAATGTAGTTTTTGATTCACAAGGGGGGTAATGTTCCTCATAGTATTCAATAGATTTATATGGATAGTGTTTCAAAAAAGTAATATCGTCCATTATTTCAGCATATTTACAAGATACCCAGTCAAAAAAACCTGGAAAAGAAGGTCCGGCTCTCATAAAAGATCGG
>JAMCQQ010000085.1 GCA_023379515.1 Actinomycetota bacterium | reverse complement strand
ATTATTCTGTATTTAAAAATAACAAGAGTAACCGCAAAGTTTGGCTCTGAGTAAAAAATCTACTTCTTCTGTGTAGAGAAAAATTTTATTATCGAATAGTGCGACTTTTAAAAAGTCTTTTTTTCTCCCCAGCAAACAAGCACCGCTTACCCAATCTACTTTTTCTGTTTTTCTCGGAGAAAATTTTGTAAGACCCAATTGTTCTCCTTTTAAGAATAGCATCGTAAAAACTACTGGAAGCGTAAAAAATAATCCACACGATGATTGGACAGAATTATCTTTATTAAGTAGTTTAGCTCCAACGAAACAATTATTTTTTTCCTTAATAAAATTAAATAGTTTATCAATTGCTTTATTTAAAACCAGTATGTCTGGGTTTAAAAGTAGAATAAACTCACCTTGTGCTTTTAATATACCCTGATTACATGCTTTTCCAAAACCGACGTTTTTGTTATTGAATATTCTAGTAATACCTACTATTTTCTCGATTCTTTTTTGTTCCTGGCTGCCTGATGCGTTATCAATTACCAAAATTCCGTATTTTAATTTTGTTGCTTCGAGACTTTCTCTGATTGACCTGATACAGGAAATTAGAAAGTTATACGAATTGTGATTGACAATAATAATTGTCAAATCCATAAGAGTTTTAATTTGATTCGATCAATCATTTTCTTAAAATCGATAACCATAAAAATTAGATATCTTACATAAGATGGGTAGTTATTCCGATAATGCTTGTCATAAAATACTTTCATGGCTTGATAAAAAGATTCACTGGTATTTTCTCTGGTTTTTAAATCTAGACTTTTAAGACCGCTTTGTTTCTTAAGATGAGTTATCTGAGCCTGCGGGTTAAATATGATTTTCCAACCTGCTTTTTTTATTCTATAAGACCAATCTAGATCTTCCCCATACATGAAGAATTTTTCATCTAAATAACCGATTGAGTCAATAATTTTTTTTCTAATCAAATAAAATGCCCCTGAAGGACTATCTATTTCATGAATAGTATTTAAAGGTTTGTACCATAGATGATACTGAGAAAATAAGGATATCTTAGGGAATAAACGCTCAAGACCCAAAAAATATGTTAAAGATGCCCAAGGAGTTGGAAAACCTCGATGACATGCGGGGTCAATAGTATCATTAGGCAAAACTAACTTACAGGTAATAATTCCTACATCCTGATTTTTCTCTAAATAAGATATCATTCTTTTTAATACATCAGGACGAAGAATCACATCAGAATTTAACAAGAGTATATAAACCCCTTTGGCGATCTTTATTCCTTGGTTGTTTGCCTTTGCGTACCCATGATTACTTTTATTTTCGATTAATTTTATTGTAGGGTATTTCTTTCTAATTAAATTGGTTGTTCCATCATTCGAAGCATTATCAACAACAATTATTTCTGTTTCTTTACCCCAGTATTTAATCGAGCTAAAAAGCGAACTTAAAAGTGGTTGAATAAGAGTTTTTGTATTATGTGTGACAATTATTACTGAAAGTTGAGGCATAATAATTATTTAATATTACGTACATTTTGATATATTGCTTCTAATTTCTGGGTTATTTTTGCCCAATTATATTTATTAGACACATAACTGTAGGCAGACTCAATTATCTTATTTCTTAAATCTGGATTTTTCAAAATTTTAACCGATTGCTGTGCTAATTCTTGATCTGTGTTACCAATTAAAACATGCTCTCCATCGACTGCTTCGATTCCTTCAACGCCCACTGATGTGGTTACTACAGGACAACGAGAAGCCATCGCTTCTAGCACTTTAAGCCGGGTACCTCCGGGCCCTTTAATTGGAGCAAGAACTAGATCAGCTTTCTGATAAGCTTCTTGTATATCTTCAATTGTCTCGTCAAAGGCGATATCTTTCTTAATCATTTTTTTCAAACTGTCGACTCCTCTACCGACAATCCATAATTTGCTATGTATGGGGAAGATCTAGATTTTAGGCCAAATTTTTTCGATTAATATTTGAACAGCTTCACGATTCTGCAACCATTTAAAATTTCCAACATAGAGAATAATTGGAGATTTAATAAATTTAGTTAATTTTTTAGTTCTGTTTGAAAAAATTTGAGGATCTACACCATTAGGAACAACGCTGGGAGAAAGATTCGGAATAAGACTTTTCATTTTTTTCTTGTCATCTTCGGACACGGCAATAACCTGTTTTGCTTTTTTCCAATAATAGCTCTCCCAGTATTTTACCTTTTGAACGTCTAGTCTAAGTAAGGGTTTTAGAAAAAACAGGGGAAAGTTGTCAACAAAGTGTTGATACACCCGGTATTCTATTGTTTGTTCAACTAAAAGTGTTGGGATTGAAGTTTTAGGTAGATTTGGCATTACATAAAAAGTTTCCGCGTGGATAAGATCATATTTTTCTCTATGAAGTTCTTCTGAAAGAAATGTTTTTAATTTGCGAGAGAGATATATTACCACTAAAAATGGGTACAAAGTAAAACCCGCTAAAAAAACATTGGTTAAAGACCATGCCGGTCTTCTTTTAAAAACAATTATCTTTTTACAATATGGAGCTAGATATTTTATATAAACCTTTTCTTGGTCTGACCTGATGAAACTGAAAAGACTAATTTCATGGTTCTGAGAAAGATTTTTAATCAAGTTAAATGAACGTGTTTGTCCACCTGAAAATAGGGGGTACGGTAAATATGGCGTGAGCATTAGAATTTTCATGGGTTAATTCTTAGGAAGTACTGTGTTGGGAACAAGCTGAATAATCACATATTTTTTAGTTAATTTTATTAACTGATAACCTTCCGGTTTATTTACGCGTTGAACAGCAGTTTTGATTAAATCATTAGTTTGATCATCAAAATTAACACTCACATAATAATGGGCACCTCGGTTAATCATATCTTGAATCGATCCCTCGATAATTGGCCAACCCGCTCTTCCTGTCTGGTATAGAAATGCCGTATCTCCGTTATATGGAGCAATAACCAATGCTTTCTTAGGCACAGATTCATCAACTGCTTTTCCCGCCTCAACTATTTCTGGGTGGTTAATATTAAAAAAGTCCCTTACCTGATACCAACCAAAAGCCTCCATAAAGATTAATAACATAAGAGCAATAATTATTGCCAATATTTTAGGGAATTCGTAGGTTTTAGTTAAATAATCTATTCCCTTTGCAACAAAAATAACTATAGAGGGAATAATCAAAATTTGATAATAATCGTGACGAACATTTCCAGTGGCAAAAATAATAAGGTACAAAAGCATCGCCAAACCGTACCATCTGAATAACCATCCTTCTTGTTGCTGAGGTTTTACCAGGATTCCTAGTAATAATAAAGGTAAACCCCAATAACCTAAGATAAGTTTTGCCAGACGTTCAGCAAATATCCAGTAGAAAAAAGCTCCCTTAAACCTAATTCCGTCACCATTTAAAAGCCACTCATAAGCAGGTATCCCCTCGGGATAATGACTAATCCAGAAGCGCCACAGAACAAACGGAATAAGAATTAATATGGCCAATAAATATAATTTCTTTTTAAATAACATC
>JAMCQQ010000084.1:2011-3240 GCA_023379515.1 Actinomycetota bacterium | reverse complement strand
GAAATATAATTATCAGTAGGAATAGTCCAATAATAATTGATAGGAATATTTTTTTATGTCTTTTTACCAACTGCAGTATTTTTCTTATCAATTTAATTAATTTTAGTAATCGAAGTTTTATCAATTGCATAAATAAATTATATAGTACGCTTGAAGGGAATTCCTACTCGCCATCGCCTTTTTTCAAAGCTAACACAGGCTGCGGAAACCCTTAATAAAATATATGTGCCTTCGAGAGGAATCGAACCCCCATCAGCGGTTCCGAAGACCGCTGCTCTATCCGTTGAGCTACGAAGGCAAAGTGCTGCACTTACCCTGTATCACATTGTTGGTACATGATCAGTTAGGCTACAGACGCAAATTAAAACTTTGCTGACACAGTTTGACTTATCACGTATTATTATTGCCTAAGCAATACGTATATAGTATACTATTTTTTAAGCAGGGCCGCTAGCTCAACTGGCAGAGCAATTCCCTCTTAAGGAATAGGTTACAGGTTCGACTCCTGTGCGGCTCACTATCTTTCGCTAAAGCTACAGATAGCAAACAATTTTAAATTATTTTTATTTCTTTATTTTATTTAACCAAAATATCTTTTTTCCGGCGGATAATGTGAGGATGCAAGTATAAACGCAGATTTTACATAGGCAATAAATGTGAAAAATTATCTTTAGAGTCAGGTTATATGTTTAGAAAATTTAGGCGCGTTCACGAAGTCAGATTTTGTTTATAGGTATTTATTTAAGTTGAATGATGTCCTGTGAATTTTAGAAAGTCCATATTTTTTAAGCGCTTGTCTATGAAATTTTGTTCCGTAGCCTTTATTTTGTAAAAAATTATACTGCGGATATTTCTTATGTAGTTTAATCATTAAATTATCCCGGTAAACTTTGGCGATTATTGAAGCCGCGGCGATTGAAACTGATAAGGAATCTCCATGAATTATTCCTTTTTGTAAATTTTCGTCAAAATTTTTAAGTTTATAGCCGTCCACTAAAGCAAAATCAAAATTTTTAAGTTTTTGAATAGAATTAATCAATGCTTTTTGAGTTGCTTTTCCTATTCCGAATTTATTTATATAGTTAACGTTAACTTTGGAAATTGCATAAAAAGATGCGTGTTTCATTATGTATTTGGCAAGTTTTTTCCTCTTTGCATAGCTTAGAAGTTTAGAATCTTTTATACCGTTAATTTTAAAGTTTTTGGGACAGAGGACTAAAGTTTATAGC
>JAMCQQ010000084.1:0-1944 GCA_023379515.1 Actinomycetota bacterium | reverse complement strand
GCATCTTTTTATGCAATTTCCAAAGTTTTTGGGTAACACTACAGAAGCTGCTATAACTGGACCTGCAAATGCTCCCTTTCCGACTTCATCAATTCCTGCTATAAACTTTAGTCCTCTGTCCCAAAGACGTTTTTCAAATTTAAATGAGGGGTTCTTGTTCATTTTCTTCATCTTTTGCTTCAAGAAGATAAGAGTCCAGTCCTTTAATTTCAGGCAAGTCAGAAACAATCGCTTTTAATTCGCCATAAAAGTTTAATGTGTTAAAGTCAAGTTTTTCTATCTGGGATTCCTGCTTTTTCCATCGAAGTGTTGTCGAACGTTTCTCTGCATCTAAACCTTCCTTAAGTGCTTTAATTCCGTCAAAATGAGCTTGCATCCTGTGTTTAAACGAATCGCTTAGCATATAATCACGGATTTTTGTCCAGTCTTCATCTGTTTGAGAAGCCGAAAGATAGTGAGCCGCACAGGAGGTTATCAGAAACCTTACGTATCTACAAATTGATATTGCATGTTCATAAGTTGTTATCCAAATACCGTCTTTTCTATCAAAGTCTCCTGCTCCTTCGGGTAAAACCTGGGATACTATTATTGATTCACTTGCGCTAATTTTTGCACTGTCGTCTTTAAGCTTTGTGATCCATGAATTGCTCCACGCTTTTGTTCTTTTAGTTTCCCATAATATTGAACCCACGGTATTGCTTCTGAATTTTATTTTTTGCCATATATCCCCTCCTTCAACGCCTTTTGGAATAGGTAAAAATTCATCAGTTGGAAAAGCTTCTTTTAATTTTTGTTCCAAATCAAGTTCAAGAACTTCTCCTTGTCTTTGTTGAGAACCTTGTTCAAGTTTTCTTTTTAAGTCTTCGTTAACTTTTCTTATTTCCTCGAGCTGTAAATCTTTTTCTTTTAACTTAAGCCTTTGTTCATTTTCTGCAGTTTTTAAAGCTTCTTCTTTTATTTTCTTCTCAAATTCTTCTCTTTCTTTCTGCTCTTTTAATAACCTCTGTTCTAATAGTTCTTTTTCTTTTTGTGATTTAAGAAGTTCTATCTCCTTCTCTTTTTCAAACCTTGTTTTAACTTTTAATTCTACTTCTTGTCTAACTTTTTCAATCTCTATTTCTTGTTTTTCCTGATATTCTTTAAGTATTGTTTTTTCCAACTGATGCTTTAAAGCTTCGTCGATGTGAACTATTTTTCCGCAGTATGGACATTTGATATCATTCATAGTCTAAATATGATACGACGAGATTAACCCCATTGCAACAATTAAATAAATGAAATAAAATTTTACTATGAAATCATTCTTAAGAAACGTATTATTTAATTCATTTTCGATTTTTTTAATTTCCCAGATGCTTTCCGGCTTTAAAGTGTCAGGCGGATTTTTTACTTATGTATTCGGAGGAATCGCTCTAACTCTTCTTTTTATTCTTTTAAAACCAATTTTAAATTTATTAGCTCTTCCTCTTAATATTATTACCCTTGGTATGTTTTCTTTTTTAACAAATGTTATTATTTTTTATCTTCTAACCGTTGCTGTTTCCGGCATTTCAATAAGAGATTTTACGTTTACAGGTTATCAATATGCAGGATTTGTTATTCCCCAAATTTACTTCAATACGCTTTTTGCATTCATTTTAGTATCTTTTTTACAGTCCCTTATAGTTTCTTTTTTATCTTGGCTCATGCAAAAATAATATAATCCTCTATTTAACAACTTGAAAACTAAGTATATAGAATATATAATTGACCCTAATGATTATTCTAAATATCATTGAAATTATCGTTGCAGTTTTACTTATACTTTTGGTGCTTTTGCAGATGCAGGGAAGCGGCTTGTCATCTACTTTTGGCGGAAGCGGTGAAGTTTACAGGAGTAAAAGAAGTTTGGAAAAATTATTAATGTGGGCTACAGTTGTTGTCACCATAATATTTGCAATAATT
>JAMCQQ010000083.1 GCA_023379515.1 Actinomycetota bacterium | reverse complement strand
TATAAGGTCCCCTATTCAAAATATACAATATTAAGGAAAGAGCGCAGGTTTCAACAATTGGCTGCCTATAAAAACCAGCAAAAATTAATTGCCGATACCAGTCAATTCATAGAACGCTTCAGATATAAAGCCACCAAAGCTGTTCAGGTACAATCCCGTATCAAATATCTTGAAAAAATCCAGCGCATCGAGGTAGATCAGGAAGATATGGCATCTATACATATCAGATTTCCTGCTGCTCCCAGGTCAGGCAATGTGGTTATTGATGCCATTAATCTGTCAAAGAATTATGGGGAAAAAATTGTGCTTGAAAATATAGACTTAGTTGTAAGGCGAGGCGAAAAGATTGCATTTATCGGTAAAAACGGAGAAGGTAAAACTACATTATCCCGAATTCTTGCGGGCGATCTGGATTTTACTGGCAGCCTTAAAATAGGACATAATGTTAAAATTGGTTATTTCGCTCAGAATCAGGATGAGCTGCTGGATGGAGAATTAACCGTTTTAGATACTATTTACAAAATTTCTACTGCTGAAGCCGGGACCAAAATAAGGGCACTTCTTGGAGCTTTCTTGTTTGGGGGTGATGACGTTGATAAAAAAGTGAAAGTTTTATCAGGCGGAGAAAGATCAAGACTTGCACTGGTAAAACTGCTGCTGCAACCATTTAACCTGCTTATTCTTGATGAACCTACCAACCATCTTGACATGCGCTCAAAAGATATTCTCAAGCAAGCCCTTGAGAGTTTTACCGGTACAATGATTCTGGTATCACATGACAGGGAGTTTCTGGATGGTTTAGTAGACAATGTTTATGAGTTTAAGGATCATAAAATAAAAAAATATATAGGAAGCATCAATGATTTTCTTGAAAAGAAAAAAATTGCTTCCCTGCGCCAGCTTGAAATTAAACAAAAAGAAATCGCTGATAAAACTGGCAGACAGACCGATAGACAGCCAGTCAGCACCGGAAAAGATATCTATCTTGAAAAGAAAGAATTTTTCAAATATCTTCGCAAAATAACTAAAAGCATCACAAACTGTGAAAGCGTAATTGAGCGACTTGAAAATGAACTGGAAGAAATGACGTGTCGTCTTGATTCCTCTGCAGTTTCATATACAGGTTCAGAAAGCCATTCATTATTTTTAAGATATGCAACTCAAAAAAAAGAGCTTGACTCTAAAATGCATGAATGGGAGCAGTTACAGATAGAGCTTACAGAGCTCAAGAAGAACCTGCATTATGGGGAACATACTTAATTGAAAGCAGAATTTTTTCTTTCTCTGCCTGCGTAAAATTATTATCATATATTCTCAGGAAAATCTGTTTTTTAAAATCCTTTGCCGTATGTATTTCCTTAATTCTGCTAATCATTAACTGGGCAGCTAAATCAAACATAGATATCCGTAATTAAAAATAATTATTGTAATCAGTATTACATTTTACTATAATGTTTTGTAATCAGTATTACATTTGTCAGCTATTTTGTTTAGAGGGATGGTTATGAAACAAAATGAATGGATCGTTATAAATTATACATTGCCGCGAGAACCTTCAAGAATACGTGTGTCGATATGGAGAAAATTAAAAAAAATTGGTTCTGTCAACATTCAGCAATCCATGTGGATATTACCTAACACCGATAAAAATTATGGTTTATTAAATGAAATCAAAGATGATGTTTTGCAAAACAGCGGCGAGGCATTTGTTATGGAATCTTCCGTAGATGAAAACAGCAAAAAAATCATAATTGAAAGATTCAATGCGTCAAGGGATGAAGAATACAAGGAATTACTGGAAAAATGTGATGATTTCTTTCAGGAAATCGATAAAGAAATTGCAAGAAAAAATTTTACCTTTGCTGAAATTGAGGAAAATGAAGAAGAGCTTGGCAAATTAAAGGAATGGTTTGAAAAAATTTTGGCAAGAGATTTTTTCGAAGCAGCTCTTAGTGAAAAGTCTAAGATAATGCTATCGAAATGTGCAGATTCTCTTGAAGAATTTTGCGATAAAGTATATGACCATAACGACAGGAGATAGTGATACTGGCAAAATGAAAAGTTTAAACAGAGTTGGCCAATTAAAAACAAAAATTTTTTCAAATATCATGCTGATAGGCCTTGTCAGTCTTTTTGTTGATATGAGCACTGAAATGGTTTACCCGCTGGTTCCACTATTTTTGACATCAACCCTTGGTGTAACTCCTGCAATTGTTGGCATTATAGAGGGAATCGCAGAAAGCATAGCTTCACTGCTTAAAGTATTCAGTGGTTATATAGGAGACATATATCATCGTAAAAAACATCTTATGTTTTTCGGATATTCAGCGGCAGTGATTTATAAAATTTTATTATTATTTTCAGCTTCATGGGCCGGAGTTCTTGCAGCAAGGGTCATAGACCGCACAGGAAAAGGCATCCGTACCGCACCTCGCGATGCGCTTGTTGCTCAGTCAAGCGATGAGAAAAAACTCGGAAAGTCCTTTGGCTTGCATAAGATGCTTGATATGGCTGGCTCCTCACTTGGTGCGCTGCTGGCGTTTGTATTTATTGCAACTAACTTTGGATTTCATAAGGCTTTCATCTTTTCAATTATTCCCGCTGTTATCGGTATCCTAATTATATCTGCCGTTAAGGAGGACAAAAGCAGAAAAATTACAGATAAAAAATTTACACTTAAAGGCATGAGGTTGGATAACAAGCTTAAACTTTACCTTGCAGCCATGTTTATATTTAGTCTTGGTAACTCGTCGAACTTCTTTTTGCTTTTAAAAGCGAAGGAACGCGGTTTTTCAGTCTCGCAAGTAATACTATTATACCTAATTTTCAATATTTCAGCGTCTATTCTTGCCATACCTTCCGGTAAATTATCCGATAAATTAGGAAGGAGCGCTATTTTGGTGCCAGGATATATAATTTTTGGACTCGTATATATTGGTTTTGCTCTTTTAACGACAAAAATATCAATTGTTTTACTTTTTGTTGCTTATGGAGCTTATACTGCTTTTATCAGCGGCACAGAAAGAGCGTTTATAGCTGAAACCTCTCCTGCAGGTCTGAAGTGTACGGTACTTGGTCTTTATGGAATGCTGCAAGGCTTCGGCCTGCTTCTGTCCTCAATTATTGCCGGTGTTATGTGGGACCATATCAGTTCCAATGCCCCATTCTGGTTTGGAGGTATCCTGGGTATTGTTTCAGCATTTGCTATAGCAATTATATTGGGTAAAAAAATAATATAATCGCTCTATCCGTAAACAAGTATGGATTTTAAATAAAAACAGCGGATATTCCATATAAAGCAATAATTGAACCTGCATTTCTAAAAATACAGAAGCCAATATAAAAAATGCTATCGAAGCTTACAGCGAAGCATTAAAAATTTTCACTATTGAAAAATACCCTGAGAATTATTCCATAGCACAGAATGCAATTTCTCTTGCATATACCCAACTTGCACAAATAAGCGGCAGTGAAGAAAATTAATTTTTCAGTGCTGCCTGGGCCGCTGCAAGCCTTGCAATTGGAACCCTGTAAGGTGAACAGCTCACATAATCCATACCGACTATATGACAGAATTCTACTGAAGACGGGTCTCCTCCATGCTCTCCGCAGATTCCAATCTTGAGATTGCTTCTGGTTTTTTTGCCCTTTTGGATTGCAAGCTTTACCAGTTCTCCTACCCCGTTCCGGTCAAGTGTTGCAAACGGATCTTTCTCAAGGATCCCTTTTTTGATATAATCCGGCAGGAACTTTCCTGAATCATCCCTTGAAAATCCAAAAGTTAACTGTGTAAGGTCATTTGTTCCAAAACTGAAGAATTCCGCTTCCGCAGCAATTTCATCAGCAACAATGCAGGCCCTTGGAATTTCTATCATTGTTCCGACTTTATATTCCAGCTTGACATTATTTTTCTTTATGAGCTCATCTGAAATTTCAACAATCTGTCCTTTTAAAAGCTTGACCTCATTGGCTATTCCAACTACGGGAATCATAATTTCAGGCTTGACGATTATACCCTTTTTTGTAAGCTCAACTGCAGCTTCAATTATTGCTCTTGTCTGCATTTCAAGAATTTCAGGATATGTAATAGGAAGCCTGCAGCCTCTGTGCCCCATCATAGGGTTTATTTCATGAAGTGATTTTATTGTATTTTTCAGCTCATCAAATTCAAGTCCAAGCTCTTTTGCAAGTTCCTCGATATCTGAATCCTCGGTCGGAAGGAATTCATGAAGTGGAGGATCAAGAAGTCTTATGGTAACAGGAAGGCCCTGCATAACTTCGAATATTTCTATGAAATCCTTTTTCTGGAAAGGCAGCAGGGTCATTAAAGCATCTCTTCTATCCTTTTCATTTCTTGCAACAATCATCTTTCTGACAGCTTTTATTCGGGTTTCTTCGAAGAACATATGCTCTGTTCTGCATAGACCAATTCCGGCTGCACCGAATTTTAATGCAACTTCTGAATCTTTCGGGGTATCTGCATTGGCCCTGACACCGAGTTTTCTGAATTCATCGACCCATTTCATGAATATTCCAAAATTTCCTGAAAGCTCTGCGTCAACAACAGGAATCTGGCCCAGATATACCTGTCCGGTGCTACCGTCGAGGGTTATCCAGTCTCCTTTGTTTACTTTTATATCTTTTGCTGTGAAATATCCTTTTTTTTCAAAAACTCTTATTTCTTCGCACCCTGCGACACAGCTCTTGCCCATGCCTCTTGCCACAACTGCGGCATGTGATGTCATACCGCCTCTTGCAGTAAGTATGCCCTGGGCAGTTGCCATACCTTCGATATCTTCAGGTGATGTCTCAGTTCTTACCAGAATTACTTTTTTGCCTTCTTTTGCTTCCCGCACCGCATCGTCTGCATGGAACACAACCATTCCTACTGCTGCACCAGGAGATGCCGGAAGTCCTTTTGCTATCAACTTTGCCTTATCCTGTGCTTTTTTATCAAGCTGTTTGTGGAGGAGATGATCAATCTGTTCAGGATCAATTCTCATAACAGCAGTTTTTTTATCTATCAATCCTTCATTTACCATGTCAACAGCTGCCTGCAATGCAGCAGCGGCTGTCCTTTTACCTGTTCTGGTCTGCAGCATGAAAAGTCTGCCTTCCTGAAAAGTAAACTCCATGTCCTGCATGTCCCTGTAATGATTTTCGAGCTTTTTGAATATATCAATTAATTGATTATAAATTTCAGGCATTTCCTCTTTTAATTTTGAGATTGACTGTGGTGTCCTGATTCCTGCAACAACATCTTCACCCTGTGCATTTATAAGATACTCGCCATATTCCTTGTTTTCCCCTGTTGAAGGGCTTCTGCTGAATGCAACACCCGTACCTGAGTGATTACCCATATTTCCAAAAACCATGGTCTGAACATTTACAGCGGTGCCCAAATCATGAGGAATACCATTAAGATTACGATATGTTATTGCTCTCTTGTTGTTCCAAGAATCAAAAACAGCATCAATGGCCATTTTGAGCTGTGTTTTTGGATCCTGTGGAAAATTTATACCTTTTTCATCTTTGATTATTTTTTTATAGTCCTCAACAAGCTCTTTTAGATCAACTGCAGTGAGATCCGTATCAATCTTAGCATTTTTTTCTGTTTTTTTTGCTTGAATTGCATGCTCAAATTCATCGTGGGAAACCCCCATTACCACATTTCCAAACATCTGGATGAATCTTCTGTAAGAATCCCACCCAAACCTTTCATTTCCGGATTTTTGAATCAAAGCCATTACCGTTTCGTCATTAAGACCGAGATTTAGAACAGTATCCATCATTCCTGGCATGGAAACTGCAGCACCCGATCTTACTGAAACTAAAAGCGGGTTTTTCTTATCATTAAATTTCATCCCCATTTTATCTTCAAGCTTTTTAAGGTTTTCATCTATCTGCTTTTCAAGACCTTCCGGATATTTTTTGCCTAATTCATTAAACAGAATACAAGCCTCTGTAGTTATAGTAAAACCCGGCGGAACAGGCAGGCCGATATTTGTCATTTCAGATAAATTTGCACCTTTGCCGCCTAGAAGTTTTTTCATATCTCTCGTACCTTCGCCAAAGAAATATACATATTGTTTGTCAGTCATTTACTGCCATACCTCCTAATAAATTTATAACTTAAGTATCATAATAATTTTAATAATCCGCCATTGAACCATAACCTGGCAGTTATTATTATTTTAAGTTAGCATCTAAAATTTCGTGATAAAAAATAAATTGATAAGCCATGATGGGTATTGAGAAAACCAT
>JAMCQQ010000082.1 GCA_023379515.1 Actinomycetota bacterium | reverse complement strand
TGATCTGGGGATTTCAAAAAAATTGGACGGAAATTCACTAGGAATATTGAAAGTAAATAATAAAAGTCTTACGGTAAAAGAATCATATAGGAATAATAAGAATCTTAATGAAATCCGTAAAATATTTCCGCATCTTTCCCCTTCAGTATGTGGTTTAAATAAATCTTTTGGAACAGGAGACAGATTGGGGCTGGCTACCCCTGCTCACATTAGAGCATTTAAAAATAAAAGAATATTTCCTTTCTTTGTACAACAATCCGTAAGGGAACTTAATAAAACTAATAGAAGTTGGCAAGATGTTTTAGATAGCGTCATTTGGGGTTGTTTTGAAGCTGGATATAAAAATTATTTTGGCGCAGATGCTGACCACTTAAATAATTTAGACAATCTTAAAGAAGCAATTGATTGTGGATATACTATGTATACTATAGATTCTACGAATTTTATATTGAATGATGTCAAGAAATTAACTAAAAGTGAAATAATTAAATTGTATAATTTAATTCCAGAGAAAAAAGAATTTGAAAAACTATATTTAAATAAAAATTTTAAAATACTAGGAGAAACATTCAAATTTGATGAAGAATATTTTATGAGAACTATATTAAAATTTATAAAAGTTATTAAACATGTTGAAATTTGCTATAAATTCTTAAGAGAAAATAAAAAAAGTAGTTTTGATTTTGAAGTTTCTTTAGATGAGGTTAATGAATCTATTACACCGCTAGAACACATATTTATTGTTAATGAGTTAATAAGAAATAATATTAATTTTCAAAATATCGCTATTAGATTTGAAGGTGAATGGCAAAAGGCAATTGATTACATGGGAGATATTGAAAAATTTAAAAAGGATATCTCTATACAGGCAAAGATTGCTGAAAATTATGGAAATTATAAATTATCACTCCATTCAGGAAGTGATAAATTTTCAATTTATAAAATATTTTCACAACAAACAAATGATCGATTCCATATAAAAACAGCCGGCACTAGTTGGCTAGAGGCAATTAGAATAATAATGAGAAAAGATCCTGATTTTTATAGAGATATTCATAAGTTTGCAATTGACAATTTTTTTAATGAAAGTAAATATTATAAAGTATCTGCAAAAATATCAGAAATTCCAAAAATTAATGAGTTACTAGATCATAAATTAGAATTTTTATTGAATGATTCTAATGTTCGGCAGCTTTTGCATATAACTTATGGTGTCATACTATCCTCAAAGAATAGAAATGATGAGTATATTTTTAGAAATAAAATATACAAGATACTATTTCAAAATGAAGAGGAACATTATGATGTAGTTGAAAATAATATAGAAAAACATTTGGAATTATTAGGGCTTTGATAAATAAATAACTTAAATTGTCATGATTAAATTAACACCAAAACGAGAAGATAAAATTGAAGAGAATTTAAAAAATCCAAAAAATTTTTATAAAAAAAGTGAGGACTTAGTTAAAAAATGATTGATATATTTGATCTAAGCAATAAAGTAGCTGTAATTATTGGTGGTGCAAGAACATTAAGATCAATAATCGGAATGGGTTTTGGCAAGGCTGGCGCTAGATTAGCGTTATGCGATCTTACAAGTACTGATGAAATTGTCAGTAAATTAAAAAACTGAATTTGGATGTTAAAGGTTATTATATCGATGATTTGGTAACTTCTATGAAACATCCAAGAAAAATATTTTTAATGATTAAATCAGGTAATCCTGTTGATGAAACTATTGAAAAACTAACTTCGTTTCTAGAAAAGGGAGATTTAATAATTGATGGAGGTAATTCTTATTTTAAAGATACTATTAGAAGAAATGAAAAATTATCTAGAAGAGGTATCCTTATATATTGGTACAGGAATTTCTGGTGGGAAGAAGGTGCACTTAGGTGGCTGGAAAATATTGATTTGAAATAGTAAGAAGCTAAAAAGGATATTGAGAGGAAGATATTGATGGAAAAAAGAGAAATATTTATAAAAAAGATAAAGGATGAAATAAGGCAAGAAAGAAGACAGGAAGAAAATATATCTGCTGATGAAATAATAAACAAGATATTAAAAAATGAAATCATCAAAGCTCGGGGTATTCTACTCTTTCACTCAAATGCTGATACTTTTTCAGACAGAATTCAATCCATACTTGGTATAATTGATGAAACGTATGCTTCTACCTCACAAAACGAAAGAGTTGCAATCCTATCTTTTCTATCCTACTTATGTATTGACTTAAAAAGTTTTCTTCCTGAATGGCATTTGCGTAAAGTTATAAGTGAGAAAGATACAGAAAGCACCTTTAAGCAGATAATGAAGCTTGTTGGAAAGCTGGAACAAGACTATAAGGAAGACGCACAACAGGTTATAAAAAAATTCCAACTTGACACCATATCCAGGTTTAAGGCAGAAGGGTTGACAGAAGAAACTGATGTATATAATAAAGTTGATTTACTAATTTGTGGATCCATAACCAATTTTATTAAAAATATTATTCAAGAGATTGGTAAAAGCAATTTGTTTAAGATTGCCACAGCCAGATTAACAGGTACATGCGATACGGAGATCGGGAATGATTACGCCGCATTTTTACAATATGTCATATGGCTTGGAGGCTCTTTTGTTACAACTAATCCTGTACTTGTCAAACTTGCCTGGGATATAAATCCTAGTTACTGGAATTTAGCAGTAGACCGATTGATTAAGTCACATTATAGCTATGAGGATCTTAAGAAACTTTTACTCATGCCGGTGGATAAAGGTAATAAAGTACTTGAAGAGATAAACTCGCTTATAACAATGGCTGTAGTTGAAGAGAACTGCATACTGCTAAGGGATATCTTTCTTGTAACAGAAGGTAATAACGGTTATGTCAGTCTTCAAATAAATCCAAAAAATCACTCAAATGGCGAGGAGATGGTAACTGAAGCTTTGAAGCTTCATAAAAAGTTGCAGGAAAAATTGGGTGGGGTACCAAATGTTGTCTTTAAACTGCCTGCGACTGCTGGAGGAAAATATGCTGCACAAAAATTAACATCACAGGGTATTGGAGTAAATATTACAGTTAATTTCAGCACCTGGATATGGTGTCAAGTTGGAGAGGTATTAAAAGAAGGAATAGCTCCTGTATCATATATTTCGGTCATGAATGGAAGGTTAGCTTTTCCTGTTCGTGATGAGTTGAAAGAAAAGGGAATTGAAGGAGGTGAATCAGCTGCCCGAATGGCAGGAGTCGAAATTGCACGAAAAGTATACAGAAGACTTTACACTTCCGATAATGGAAAGGGATTATGCATTGATAAAAAACAGGTTAAGCTTTTAATAGCATCTTTGAGAATTTATGATGATTGGATTCCGGATATTTCGGAATTATGGGGTAGTCCTGTAATTACAATTTTTCCTGATATTAGAAGAGTATTCGATAATAAAAACCGGCCTTTTGAACCTAATTCAATTTTAAATTCAACTCCAGAAAAAATATTAGAAGTATTGTTTAAAAGTGAAATTTTTAGACAAGCTTGGTGGTTACCTAATGATTTGGAAGATTTAAAACCAAAAGATGAACTAAGTCTGCAACCATATGATTCTCTAAGACTTGAACAATGGGAACCGATCTCAAAAACATTAGGACAATTCGTGTCTTTCTACGATCAGATGATAGAAATGGTTAGGGAAAGGATAAAACGCATAGTAGGATGAAATTAAATAATTTTTTTTATAACTATTTATTAACGGTAAATTTCTATGATTGTTATTGAAAACATGTTGAAAAATCTCTTTAAGAGGTGGCAATCGATATTTTTGGAAATGATACACGAAGTAAGTGAAAATAATTTATGGAGAAAAGATTTATAAAAAGATTTTATGAAATCATTTTCTTAATTTCAGTTAATAGAATTTTAATTTTTACAGGAAAGTTTTTAATATTATCTTATATTGACTAATAATTTTTATAGAAATTTTGAGTAGATATTTATGATAAAAAGCAATATAAAAAGCACAGATAATTAAAACTTAACTACAAAATATCTCTAATATAAATAAATAACATGTCAATAAAAAAAGAAAGGTGATCAGATGAATAATTCTTTATTAAATCTAAATGTTGGCATCGTTTCTTTTATGGCTTATCCACAAATAATAAAAGGTGAAGGCCCCATTGTAGAATCTTTAATAAAAATTCTTAAAGATCCTTTTTTTTCTTTAATAGAAATAACACATATAAAGGATACCAGTGAAAGAAAAAAATTAAAAAGTCTTATAGAAATATCTAATATAAAAGTTAGCTTTGGAGCTCAACCTTTTCAATTGATGAATAAATTAAATTTAAATTCCCAGGATATTTCAGATAAAAAAAATGCAATATCAAAATTAAATGAGCTACTGGATGAGGCTTATGATATGGGTTGTATTTCTTTTGCACTATTATCAGGACAAGATCCTAAAGTAGGGCTAGAGAGAAAAAAGGAGACAGATATTTTAATTAATTCATTAAAGGAGGTTTGCGCCTACAATAATGAACTATCAATAAAATATGGGAAAGCTCCTATTCCAATTGTACTTGAAGTTTTTGATAGTGTTTCATATGGTAAAAATAGATTAATAGGCAGTACTTCCCTATCTGTAGAAGTAGTTAAAGAAGTTAAAAAAGATTTTCTTTATTTTGGTCTTATGCTTGACCTATCTCATATACCTTTACTATCGGAAAATTACAAAGAATCAATAATATTAGCAAAAAATTACCTGTCTCATATACATATTGGTAATTGCATTAAAAAAGACCCATCACATATTGCTTATGGAGATGAACATCCAAGATTTTGCATAGAATGTGGTGAAGTTTTTATTGAAGATGTAGCTGGATTTTTATCTGTACTTAATGACATAGGTTATATAAATAAAAAGGATAAATACATCTCTTTTGAGGTAAAACCACTTCCAGGTGAAGATCCAGATCTTGTAATTGCTGGTTCCAAAAGAGATCGGAAGA
>JAMCQQ010000081.1 GCA_023379515.1 Actinomycetota bacterium | reverse complement strand
GACAATGAAGTTTGTTTATTAACGGACTGCAGCGCCAGATTCACTCCTTTTTGCAGGCCGGCAGAATTTAATTTTCTCTGAATTTCAAAGATTGTTTTGGTGGCA
Source organism: Actinomycetota bacterium (assembly GCA_023379515.1). Next base: position 6,384 of record JAMCQQ010000081.1, on the reverse strand, counting down.
TTTTTCGTACTTTGAACAGAAAAAGCTTTGGGATAATCGAATCTCTTTTTGTTCTCCACTACCTTATCAACAATTTGCATATCCCTGTATTTAAATAAGCCGAAATTGGCATCACAGCAGAAAATAAACTCAATCCTATTTTTACTAAACCAGTCTATTTCGCTTAAAACTCTGTCCATATCATACTGATAGACACTTTTTCTAGAGCTGTTACCCCAGGAACAATAAGAACAGGAAAAAGGACATCCCCTGTTACTCTCCCACATAGCAGACCATGACTCTTCTGGATTAGCGTTCATTAAGGGCTTAAAAATTTCATCTAAATATGGCGAAGGAATCTGATTTAAATCAGAAATCCTCTCAGTCCTTTTATTTCTTACAAAGGAATTATCGGGTTTGATATATCCTATCGAAGACACCCTCTGCCATGTTTTTTCCTGGAAGTTTTCCAGTATCTCTACAAATGGATTCTCACCTTCTCCGTAACAAGCAATATTAATAAACGGAAACTTGCGGAGCAGAAGCTCCATTGCTTTAGAATTCTCCGGTATCTGTGGTCCTCCAAAAACAATAAAGCAACCGGGATTCTTTAGCTTTATTCTCTTTGCAATTTCAAGGCTAAAATTAAAATTCCACATGTAGACACTGAAAAAAACTATGTCAGTCTCTTTAAAATGTGAAATAATCTTATCAAAAGGAAGCCTTTTATAAAGTGGTTGGAGAAAAGTAAAATCATCGTATTTTTTAAGATACTTCTTTGCGTAGGCTTGCAGCAGCCCTATTGAATATGGCAGATAATACTGATTATTAAAGTTTTCGCCAATCTGCACTAATCCAACTTTAACCTCTTTAGTTTTATACATATGCCTTGCTAAAATGGTCCTTTAAACTTTTTCTCATATGAATAAAAATCTTCCCCTGACAAATCTATCTTAGAAAGTTTGAGTTTTTTTTCAACAGAGCGGATAATATCTATTGCCGAAGGATAAAATGCATTCTCTAAAGGCCTGGAGCAGGGACAATGAGCTTCAGCAAATCCTATACGAGTTACAGGTGATTTTAGACTGTTCATACATTTTTCATATGTCCTTGTGGCTACTTCAGCTCCAAACCCGCAGTGAAGCCAATCATAATCAGTTACAATCAGATGGCCTGTTTTCTTGACAGACTCTAGTACAGTTGCATCATCAAACGGCGAAATAGAGCGTGCATCAATTATTTCAAGTTTTATTCCATGTTTTTCCAAAACCTCGGCAGCCTGCAGAGCCTCAACGTTCATCCATGAGACAGCCAGAACAGAAACATCAGATCCCGGACGCAACACTCTGCACCCTGTAAGATTTTCTGGGTTATTTTCTTCAGAGACTTCTCCTATAACATCATATAGCCATCTATGTTCGATAAAAATAACAGGGTTATTATCTCTGATTGCAGAAATAAGCATGCCTTTAGCATCAGAAGGCCTGGAGGGCATAACAACTTTTAAACCAGGGATATGGGCAAACCAGGAATGAAGAGTCTTACTGTGCTGCCAAGACTGGCCCCAGCCACGTCCTATTACAGCCCGTATAACCATAGGGACTTTGAGCTGACCACATGAGCCATAAGAAAAACTTGCTATCATATTAGTAAGCTCACTCATTGCCAGAATCATAAAATCTACCCTCATGTGAACATGAATTGGGCGCAACCCGCTTAAAGCTGCACCGAGCCCAAAGCTGGTCATAGCACATTCAGATAAAGGAGTACTAAAACATCGATCTTTGCCGAATTCTTCAAGTATGCCATTACTGCTTCCAAAGGTTCGCTTATGATCAGCAACATCTATACCGTAAATAAAAACACCCGGGTCTCGTCTCATTTCAGCTATTATGGCTTCATTAAGCGCCTGCCTATACGTAATCATTCTTTTCATATGTAAGTATCCTCAAATGCAGTATCTACAAAAGGGAAATCTGCCTGCTTAGCCTTGAGCCTGCTTGATTCAACCTGCTGGTCAACCTCTTTTTCCAAAGAAACAAGCTCATCTTCTTTTATCAATTTTAAAAGCTTTTCGCGCTGAATATGGACAGGATCAACCTTGAGCCATTTTTCAAATTCATCCCTAGATCTGTACCCTGCTTTAAAATCTTCAAAAACTCCTACATGCTCAAGATATCTGTAGTATCTTAAATAAAGAAAAGCTGAACGCTCTTTGTCCTGAATTGCCTTTATAGCATCCTTAGTAAGATTATAAATTACTTCTGCGTCTGAAGAATCGCTCTTAAAAACATTACAGTCAAATCTGCTGACGATATCTGCTATAGAATCATATCCATGCCTTTCAGAAGTAGGGCTGTGTACTGCAAAACCGTTATCCTCACAAACAAATAAAACCGGCAGTTTTTTTAAACATGCAAAATTCAGGCTTTCCCAAAAGACGCCTTCATCTATAGCCCCGTCTCCGAAGAATACAGCTGCTATTTTATTATTCTTGGAGTACTTATTGGCAAATGCAACTCCAATTGCAACAGGTATACTGCTGCCCACAATAGCAGAAGTACAAACAAGTCCTGACTCGGGAGCTAATAAGTGCATAGAGCCAGCCTTACCTTTTGAGGTACCGGTGACTTTACCGTACATTTCTGCAAAAAATTTGTCGGTTTCCTGCGTCTTGGCAATATAAATACCATGGCTTCTGTAACTGCCCAAGATTTGATCTTCAGGCTTAAGAGCATGGCAAACGCCTGTAGCAATAGCTTCTTCCCCCATTGACATATGCATAGGAGTCTTCATTTCATCTTCAAGATAATGAGACTGAATTACTTCTTCTGTCCTTCGGATCATATACATAGTTTTATAAAGAGCAATATTTATATTTGGCTGTTTCATAGAATAACCTCTATCAATTAACGTCTTTCTGTAAAAGGTACCTGCCAATAACCGCCACAGGCACGCCTACATATATCTGCCCCGAAATCAGCATTTCTTTGATTTCATTAAACTCATAGCATTCTACCCTTTCAACTTCATCATCATGTTTGTCTCTACTATCATACTCTGCTTGTGAAAGAGATATTTCATATATACTAACTAGATTAGGATTTCTGTTGGGAGAATTAGAAATTGGAGGCAAAGCTAAAAATCTTTCTTCATCTTGAATCTTAATACCAGTTTCTTCTGCAAACTCCCTGGCAGCCCCGGTTATAGGTTTTTCGTTTTCTTTTACACTGCCTGCAGGCAATTCCCATGTAATATCAGCAATAACCGGCCTTTTTACACGGACTATAAGTATAGACCTGTCATCAACTATAGGCAGTATAATTACCTGATGATGCTTGTATTCTACAGTAAAATATCCGCCCCTATCCCGGACTACAAACCATTTGTTTATGTGAAGGTCTCTAACTGGCGTGAGCGAAAGACATTGGGGTTTATATAATCTTGGATCATCAGTTTTAGCCGGCGTGTTACCTTGTAAGGAACTTCTCTCCATTTGCCACCCTCCCCCTCCAATAATCCAATAAATCCTGCATAGTTTTCTCAAATGATATTATTGGCTTCCATCCGGTATGTTTCTTAAACTTTGTCGTATCAGGAACCTGCAAATCCGCGTCAATAGGACGAAGTCTCTCTTGCTCTGTTTCAATACCAATACCTTTTTTAGTAGAAATAGAAATAAGATACTCAAGCATCTTGCCTACAGTACAGGAAAAAGAGCCGCCTATGTTATAACACTCTCCGGGAATAGGATTAATTGTCACCAGCATATAATAGGCTCGAACTGCATCCCGGACATCAGACCAGGTACGCAAAGAATTAAGATTCCCTGTTTTTACGACTGGCGGGATTATTTCCTGCCTGCAGAAAGCTATCTGCTTAGCAAAAGTCGATTCAGCAAAGACATCGCCTCTCCCCGGGCCTGTATGGGTAAACATACGCGTCACCATTACCTTTTGCCCATAAGCTTCCGCATGAAACCTGCCTACAAGGTCGGTACCTACTTTCGAAATAGCATACGGCGAAGCAGGATGGAAAGAGCATGTTTCTTTTATAGGGAGCTTTTCCTTAGATACTCTGCCAAATACCTCTGAAGAAGAACATACATGTATCACAGGATCAATTCCTTTACACTTTCGCAAAGCTTCGAGTAAACGCTCCGTTCCTAAAATGTTTGTATCAAAAGTCTGGATGGGAGAGGTAAAACTTGTCATAGGATAGCTTTGTGCAGCCAAATGAAACACATAATCAGGCTTGCTTTCTTCAACAACATTCTCTAATGAAATATAATCACAGAGATCTCCGTAAATAAAATATATGCGGTCCTTTTTGTTAGCTCTAGGCAGAAAATGTTCTACATTATCTAAAGGGCTGCGCCAACGGCACATCCCATATATATCCCAATCAGTATTCTCGAATAAAAAGTTGGCAAGATGCGAACCAACCATGCCCGTTATACCTGTAATAAGCGCTCTCTTTTTCATAGCCTATATCCTTATCTTTAATTAAATCTTCCCAAAGACAACGTCAAGCTCATTACGTGGGATGCATCCTATGTTTACAACTCTGGATTTTCTAAAATCCGAATAGCAATGAGGTTTGTAATCTGCATAAGCTTCTATTGCATCAACTTCATCCTCAATGCGTATCATATGATAGACAGGCTTGAGAAACTCAAATATATCCTTTATCCGCTTTTCCTCCCATAACTGTTCTATTAATTCAAATATAATATAAGGACGGCGGTTTCTAATAATTGATTCAGCCCCTTTGATAACATTAAATTCGTGCCCCTCCACATCAATTTTAATTAAGTTAGGGGATAAATTATGCATTTTACAAAATGAATCTAGAGTAACGCATTTGACAGTTGTTTTTTCCAATTCACCATCTTTATCCAATACATCAAAAAATTCCAAAGAACTAGTCGGGCCACAATCTTTAGTATGCCTGTAAAATGTCTTGTCTTCAGTGGTACTTGAAACAGCAAGATTTTCTATTACCACATTTAGTTGTTTTAGATTTTTCCTTAACTGCGTAACCATTACAGGATTAGGCTCAAAGGAATACACAACCCCCTCCTTTCCAACAGCCTTTGACATAGAATAAGCATAAGTGCCCTTATTCGCTCCGATATCAATAACATAATCGCCTTTTTTTATGTATTTTACCATAAATCTTACAACAGGGTCCCGATAAACTCCTTCTAACTTTACATCAACAAGAAATTTGTATATCCGGAAATGCAGGCTTGGGTGTATCTTATAAGGCAGGCTGCTTATAAAGTCATATATTTTTTTCTTGTAAAAACCATATTTCTTTTGCATTTTTAGCTTAGTTTTAAAGGATGGTCTAAATTGCATGTTTTTTATCATTATCACTTTACCATAACAGAAAAGTTTTTCAAGTGATTTAAACGCTTGCCAGTTATCTAGTTATGATCTATTTTTGGTATTTTTTAAGCTTAAAAATCAGAGCCTAAAGTAAGTTTTTTTTCTGCAGGTCTTCTAAAGAATTATCCAGCATATTATTTTCTTTATAGAACTTGCCGAGTTCTTGGGATGAGTATGCGCATTTTGAATATAATTCTTTATCATCAAACAGTTTTATAATTGCTTCTGCCACAGACTCAGGCTTATCATCAACAACTATGCCTGCACCGTGCTCATTAATGGTTTCTGCCGTAAAAGCATTTCCCGTAGACACAACAGGCAAGCCAAAATGAAAATAACGTCTGATCTTCTCGGGATCTCCATAAGTTGCTGATGCAGAGATCTCATAAGACCATATTGCAAGACCTATATACGAATGTTTGACAAGATGATTCAATTCTTCTTCTTTTACAAAACCAGTAAATACAATATGTTTCGATATTTTAAGTTTTTCTATAAGCCCAGAGATTCTTGTTTCTTCTTTATCAGCATGGCCTGTTATATATATCCTTGAATCAGGATATTTTTTAAAAACTATTGAAAGAGCCTGGAGTATTATCTTTAATCCGGAATGACTGGCCCTGGTAGCATAAATGATCCTGTTTTTCTCCCTTTCTGCTATAGGCAAAGGTTCGCCCGGGAAAAAAGGAAGTCCGCCATGAATAATAAAATGAGGTGCAAGCTTAGAAGGCTTAAGACCTCTTTTTATTCTGGATTCATGTATCTTTGGATTCATCATCCATATATAATCACTGCTGTATGCAGCAATCTCATCCAGCTTAAGAAACAACCAGTTTTTTAATCTAGTATATTTCTTTGTATGGTAGTCATTAGAAAAATATAAAACCGTGCGAATACGACCAAACTTCTTTAATATAACTGCGGCTAAAGAGTTAATACTCTCAACGCCTATAAATAAATCCAGCTTGTGAGAAATACTAAAAGTAATAAAATAAAAATTCGATATGAAATC
>JAMCQQ010000080.1:510-3759 GCA_023379515.1 Actinomycetota bacterium | reverse complement strand
AGATATTTACGGTCAGAAACGGTAATTATTATTCCTGATAAGAAAGTCGGTTCTCGTCAGAAGACCTGCGGTTCCAAAGAATGCCAGCAGGAATTGAAGCGTCGTAACAACGCCCGTTGGCGGAAGAATAATCCGGATCACTGGCGGGATGATTATGTCCGCCTTAAGACATGGCTTGAAAAGCATCCCGACCACTTGAAAGGATACAGGAAAAGCCACCCGGAATATGTAAGCAAGTGCCGGGATGCGCAAAAACGCCGGGATAGAAGCAAAAGGCTTCATCTTGATATACAAGCCAAGATAAGAAGACAAGCGCCGGATATTATAAATCAATTGTGGGATAAATCTCATTTGGACAATCTTGATAAAGACGAGGCAGTAATCAAGCCATTGGAAACAATATTGCTTTTAAGTTTGCTGCCCTGATTTGCTGTCGATCTTGGTACCCAAGTCCAGTTGGAGGGGAGAATGGACATACCGCAAAATTTGACTAGATGAAGGAATAAGGGAAGAAGAATGGGAAAAAATTTGATGATCTGTCTCTTAACTTTGCAAAATGTAACTGTCGCAGAAATGCGACCGGGCGCTATTGAATTGAATATAGATATGAAGGCCAAGTATCTCGTCTTCCCACGTCAACTATCAAGAATCAGATGAATCTTATTTCTCTTTCATTTTAGCAATAACACGCCATACTTTATCAGCATACCAATTACGCTTATTTTTACTACTTGCATTGTAGCAACCAATTGCTTCCCAAGTATACCCATGTTTTTTTATGCACTCAGATAAAATCCATGCTCCTACGTTAACATTATAACAGGAATTTCCTAATTGTGACCATGCATTAGCACCAAGAACTTTGTACCATCTGGAGTTGATTTGCATTATACCGTAATCATAAGATCCATTTTTGTTCCAATTGACGGCGCCCGGATCAAAATTAGACTCTACCTTGGCAATTGCATATAAAATTTCCGCAGAAATATTATACCGGTGGGCCGCTTCCTCAAAGCAAAAACAAAAAACATCTGCTGAAGAATAAAATATTATAACAAGCGGAATCAATAAATATTGGGCTATTGCTTTAGCCATATTTGCCTCTAATTAATAAAAGTCATATCCAGCCGCCCGTTGGGATTATCAGATTTATTAATGTGCTCATCTGTACCAAAAATAACATTACCAGTATTTTCCACTGTCTTTTTATAAATATCAACTTTCTTAATCAAATTTTCCAGAAGCATATCGTTTCTAATTTCTAAATATTTACTCAATACCGGATAGGAAACATAGGGAATTTTCACCTTACTTCCGATCTAATTGCTTAATTTTAATATCCCCTCCATATCCGGAAATTGTTGAAATACAGATGGTAAAACTAAAGGCTTCGTTTTGGAAGTTCGAGAAAAGGTAAGGCCATCTCTTATGTCCGAAGGACCCATGGACATGGATTCACTAGATTCCAATACTTCAGTTTGACCTATCGCTTCAGAAAAATATTTTGCCGTTTCCGGTTCGGCAATAGACAATATTAATTTAGATGCACAGCCATTAACAATAGATTGCCGGCTTTCTTTTCCATAAACTTTTTCTATTTGTCCAATCTCTTGCGTTCCAATCCATACGGAAGCGCCCTTTGATCGTGCCCGTGTCAATAATTCTATTATCGAGCTCATATTATTCAGCGATCCAAACTCATCCAGGAAAAAATATATTCTGCGCTGATAATCATCCGGCATCGATAACACTTCGTGGCTGGCCATTTCCAAGAGTAAGGTTAAAATAGGTTTTAATACGTCTTTACTTTTGCTGTGATTGACTAAAAACAAAGTGCCGGGCTGCGGATCATGCAACCACTTTCTAATGGAGAAACCACCGTCCTCAGTCGCCATTAATTCTAAAATAGCTGTATATTGTAAAAGCATTGCCATAATACCTTGCGTCTGTTTTGAAGATGAATCCAAGATCATTTCCCTGCCGGTTCTTCCCTCCGGGATGGTATTTAATATTCTGACAATTTTACTTGCTCCCGATGACAATACATCCCATATATCGGCATTGGAATACAATTTATTGCGGTAACAGTAATACAATATTCCCCGAAATACTTCCCGTGAAGCATTAGCCCAAAAAGGATCTCTGCTTCCCCCCGACCCTGGGATCATGCCGTGACAGATAACTTGCTCAATATCCATTTTTGATGTGCAATCATTAAAGATAGTCCAGTGTGCTGATCTCTCATCAATAGGATTAAATATTATATCCCTTTCCTGATTGTAATTTGTCGGAATATAATCGCCCTTGTTGTCGTATAGAATAATTTTTGATCCGCTTGCTTGTAAATGAGTAACGGCTCTCTTGAGAGTTTGAGTTTTACCTGCCCCCGTTCTTCCCACAATAAAAAAATGTTTCGTCTCATCGTCAAAGGGAGTTTTAATATCGGCAATAGGTATCGATGTTTTTTTATCACCCAATAGCTTTAATAATTTATCTGAAGAAATAAATTTAGCACCGTCAATATATTTATCCTCTTCTTGTTTCATGGATCTATTTCTAAAATAGTGAAGAGTGAATACGCTAATTGTAGTCAAAATGATGAAAAATATGGTCAGATAAAAAGGTAAAAGTTGGAAAAGCTCTTGCCAGAAAATATCCCATGCCGGTTGGAAAACTTTCATGGTATTATTAATAAGCCCCCACCACATGTTTTCCAGACACCAACCACTTATTTGCCAGAACCTATTGTTAGGTATCTTGAAAAAATAAAAATCCCAATCACCAAAATTGAAAATAATTATTGATGCAATAATTGCGCTGAACAAGCCGGATATAATCAAAATCCACTTGAACATTTTTAGATTCATTTGGAGAAAACTGATCCAGGTTTCAAATCCTTTAAATGCTCTTACATGATGTTTATTATCCATAGTTCACTCAAATTCTATATGGCGAGCTTTCCTGTTTTTTTATAATCGTCTAATATTTCCTTCGCGGTTTTAAATATCTCCATCCAAACATCCACACCTTTTTCTTTACGAATATCTTCAGCCATAAGAGCAGAATTCATGATGAGCAAATTCATTAAAGATTTAATATCGCCTTCTATTTTATTTAAATTTATCATCGTCTTTTCTTTTTCTTCCTGCTCATAGGCAAATATTATTTTTTGCCGAATTAATTCGGACAGGGAACAATTTTTATCTGCCGCTTCCTTATCCATTCGCGCCCTTAGCTCACCGATTATTT
>JAMCQQ010000080.1:0-500 GCA_023379515.1 Actinomycetota bacterium | reverse complement strand
AACAATCTCCCCCATGTTTAAACCTCGTATATACATGTTATCATTGCTAAATTATCTTATATTCGCCTTGCTGCTTTAAATAATATTTAAAGCTTAATGTTTCATTATATCAGCTACTAATGCTCATTTTTTCAGTCAGTTTTTAAAGTTTAAGCAGAAATTTTCTGCGTATGGTCTCCGAAAAAAACCCGCGTACCATTCCATCAACCCATTACCTAAGTATTTTGCTCCCTAACCTCAAACAGGCGGTTATCAAATTTCCATTCCCTTCTCGAAAGAATTACTGTTCTGAAGCACTTGTTCTTCGGCGTATCCATCTTTTTCCATCCGGGATAAATCTTTTTGCTGTTGAGAAACTTCAATATCTTTTTCAACGTTAGAATAAATATTTATTCCATTTTTCATTTCATCGTTTTGAATTGTATGATCAAGCGTAGATTTTTTATCCTGGGGGAGGGAGCAAAATACTTAGGTAATGGGTTGATGGAATGGTACGCGGG
>JAMCQQ010000079.1 GCA_023379515.1 Actinomycetota bacterium | reverse complement strand
GAAACATAAGCACCATCTATGCCTATATGGCAGATATTACAAAGCCACAAGATAGAGGCAAATATTTCGGTATGCTTGGGGCGGCTGGCGGATTTGGCATGGTATTTGGACCTGTTATTGGAGGATTCGGCGGAACCATTCACTTATCTGTTCCCATATTTATTGCCGCCGGAATCACGTTTATAGATATGGTTTTTGGTTACTTTATATTACCGGAAAGTTTAGCAGCAGAACACAAAACAGTTAAGTTTGATTTTAAACATTTAAATCCATCCAGGCAGTTTGGCCATGTTTTATCTATTAATATTTTAAAAAGGTTATTTTTGTCCGGTTTTATATTTTTTGTTGCCATAAATGCAATGTATGCGAACAACTCGGTATTTTTGAAGGATGTGTTCAACTGGGGTCCGTCCCAAATTGGAATTTTACTTTTTACAATAGGAATAGTAGATATTTTTACACAAGGGTTTTTGATAAGAAAACTTCTCCCCAAATTTGGCGATTTGAATGTTAATATATTGGGTCTATTGCTTACCTTTGTTGGATTTGTAATTGCGGCATCAAATGCAATTATTGTTTCTGCTGTTTTAATCTATGTCGGACTTATAATTATAAATATAGGAGACGGATTAGTTGAACCGTCATCAAGCAGTCTTATTTCAACTGCCGTTGGACCCAAGATGCAGGGAAGAGTTTCTGGAGCAAATCAGGGAATGCAGTCCGTTGCAAGGGTAATAGGGCCATTTTTATCTGCATGGATTTATAGATATTGGAAAGGTTTACCTTACGCTTCGGAAGCAATGCTTATAATTTTCGCTTTGGTAATACTACTAATATCTATTCCTATTATTAAATCCCACCGCCCCGAGGACTATTCTTAAAATATTCCTGCTAAATTAAATCCTTGACAGTTATTAAATAATTATTTACTATATTTTATATGGACAATTCTAGTTCCCAAAATACAGATACTCAAACTGTTCCTCAACAACCTGCTCCTCAGCAGCCGGTAAATCAGACTCCTCAGCCACCTCAAGCGCAGCCACCACAAGATACTCCTGTTCCACAACCGCCATTAAACCCTAATATTCCCAATCCTCAAAAAACAGTTAGCTTTGTTAATCCACCCCCTCAGTCGTCTAATAACTTCAAAGTTATTATTATTCTTGTTGGAATTTTCAGCCTTGCAATAATTGGCGCTCTTTTTTATATTAATTCAAAGACAAGTAAAATAGCAAAAGCGCCAAATACAATAAACACGGTTACAAATACTCCAACTCCCAGTCCAGAGGTAATTACTCCAACCATAATCGACACTTCAAACGGACAACTGGACTCTGATGTTCAGGGCGTTGAATCAGATCTCAATAAAATAGATAATAATTTAAACAATGTAGATACCGGATTAAACGATAGTCAAACAAATCTAAATTAGTATGAAAAAAATATTAACAATTATAGCAATTTTAATTTTGTTTTTTGTTTTTACTCCTTCTTTAATTTTTGCAGAACAAAACTCTTCAGATAGTTCAATGCCTAAGTTCAGACAAGTAACCCCAGGCGCCAAAAGAGGGGATATACAAAATGACAAAGTGGCTAATTTAAAACAAAGAGCAGATACGGAAATAGAGAGAAGACTCACTTCCCTGCAAAATTTAATAACAAAAATTAACAATTTAAAAAGAATTTCCGGTGATCAAAAATCTTCTCTAACAACACAGATTCAATCACAAATCACAGAGCTCACAAACCTTAGAACAAAAATAGATGCAGATTCGGACCTTGCAACTTTAAAAACAGATGTTAAATCCATTGTCGGCTCTTATAGAATTTATGCATTATTTATGCCAAAAGTGCATATTTTAGCAACTGCAGATATTATTCTGGAAACGTCTGATAAAACATCCGAACTTACCAATAAGCTGCAGTTAAGAATCGATCAGGCCAAGACAGAAGGCAAAGATGTTATAGTTATACAGGCATCTTTAGCCGACATGCAAGCAAAAATTGCAGACGCTAAAAAGCAAGCGCAAAGCGCAATTGATACTGTCACCCCGCTAACACCAGACGGCTTCCCGGGGAATAAAGCGACCTTGCAAAATGCCAGAAAGATGCTCCAGACAGGAAGAGAAGATTTACATGTAGCACGAACCGATGCACAAAAAATTATAAACGGATTAAAAACTTTTAAATCTTCCACTGGTACAAACACAGCCACATCTTCTTCTCAATAAATAACCTTGATTCTTAGGACTTTTCATAATAAAATTATCCAAGTATGAAAAAATATATTGATCTTTCTGTTACTTTAAACGAAAATACTCCTGTTTATCCTGGCGATCCGAAATTTTCTATAAAACCTGCCGGGGTTTTAGAAAAAGATGGATACGAAGACTACGTTATAAGTTTTGGAACTCATAATGGGACTCACATAGACGCAGCAAGACACATGGTAAAAAATGGCAAAAGCATAAATGAATATCCAATAGATAAATTTACTGGTAATGGAATTTGTATAGATGTCACTAAAAAATTTAACCTAGAAACTATCAAAAATGCAAATATTCAGAAAAACGATATTGTTCTTTTTTACACAGGAATGTCCGATGTCTATCATAAACCTGACTACTACAATAATCACCCGGCTATTACAGAAGAAATTGCAAATTATTTAATTAGCAAAAAACAAAAATGGTTGGAGTAGATATGTGCAGTCCAGACCATAAACCTTTTCCAATTCACAGAATTCTTTTAAGAAATGATATCTTAATAATAGAAAACTTAACAAATTTAAAAGAACTAATTGGTAAAAAATTTAAAGTTTATGCTTTTCCCATAAATCTTCAAATTGAAGCATCCCCTGTTAGAGTGGTTGCGGAAATAAATCAATAATTTTTGCATCTGATATAATCTAGTTATGGAAAATGTTAAAAGAGAACGGTTGGATATAACTTTAGTAAAACGCGGAATTGCCAAAAGTGGGCATAAGGCACGGGATTTAATAAAAAGCGGAAAAGTAAAAGTACAAGGAGAAATCTGTAAAAAGCAAGGTCATCTTGTAAAAGAAAATTTTAACATTGAAATAATACCTTAATCAGAATATGTTATATACTAAAATAATATGATGGAAACTCCAGCTGAACATACTCTACCATATAATAAAGATGCAATTGGAATTGCTTATGATCGAAAATCAGAAAGAATTGAAGGCATCCAAATTCCATTTAGAACTCTCCCTGATGCTATAAAACTGGCAACCAGATATTGGGTAGAAACACACCCTCAAGATCCAGAATTATACAGCCAGATTTA
>JAMCQQ010000078.1:831-2502 GCA_023379515.1 Actinomycetota bacterium | reverse complement strand
AACTGCCCCAGAGTTATATTGGTGCCTATGGTTTACACTTTTGACGGCAGTACCGGCAGAGAAGACTTGCAAATAATAAAATTTTCTGTATTTTTTTTAGAGAGTTATGATAGTAATAATTCAGTTGTTGTTGGCAGATTTGTGGACTATATCCAGACAATCAACAACAGCGATGCTGCAGCTTATACAGGTGGTGTTAAGATAATACGTCTTGTTGGGACGCCAAATTAATTAACAATGTAAAATAAACATAGAAATTTATCAAAACCGCCCCGCCATTTAATGCGTATCTTCAAACCCTCTAGAATATTTTAATTTTTTATTTAGTAATTTCTAAAGTAATTACCAATTTATCCGATAATAGTAATAGGTTTATATTTTTTATAGTAATTTATTTAGCGGGGTATCATGAAAGTTAGAATTTTACTTTTTATATTAGCTATAATATTTGGACTTGCTGCAGTATTTGGTGTCATGTTTTATATAAATAATTTACGGGCTTCCATAGAAAAGGAAGGCGAAAAAGTAGATGTTTTAGTGGCAACTCAGAAATTAAACATACATGATGTTCAGGATATTTTAAAAGATATTTCAGTAGAGGAAATCATTTCAAAAAAGCTAATTGAAGTAAAGAAAATACCGCGCAGGTATGTTGTTACCGGATATATGGTTTCGCTTGACAAATATCAGGGTTATTTTGTTTCAAATCAAATAAGCAAAGGCGAGCAGATAACGCCAGCGAAGTTTACAAAGGCCTCTGATATTACATTTTCATTTGAAGTTCCAAAAGGTATGGTTGCAATTTCAATACCTTTTAATGAAGTTATTGGAGTATCAAATCTGCTTACTGTAGGCGACAGGGTTAATGTTATAGCAACTTTTCAACCTGAACAGCAGCAAGTGCAACCACAAAATGATTCAAGTCAAACAACAGATACATCGGCAGCACAGAGCAATGCTGCGGGAAATAGCAATGGGGGAGCTGCTTCCGGAAATGTTTATTCTTCAGGTAACCCATCTGCTGTTATAACCGACACTACAAAAACTGTACTGTGGAATATAGAAATCTTATACATAGGTGTCAGGATAACTATTGATGAAGCATCTGCTAAAAATAAAGGACTGTTATCTTCCGGCGGATCCGGCAAAGAACCAGTGGAAATAAAAACAGTAACTCTGGCTGTAACTCCGGAACAGGCTGAGAAACTTGTCTTCTCAGAAGAATTAGGGACAGTCTGGCTTACACTCTTGCCTGTTGATGGAATTGAAGAAACAGATACGCCTGGCAGGACACTGGACAATATATTCATAAAATAAAAAAAATAAAATAATAAAATTTACAGGAGTTTGACAAATGCCGAAGATTCCAATAGGCATAATCGATAAGGATGAAAGCAATATACAGAAGGTCGTAGCACTGTTAAAAAATATCCAGAACATAGACTCAATAAAATTCAGCACAAATATCAAAGATATTGAGATGCTCTTAATTAAGAAAAGACCAATACTTGTATTAATTGGTCCGACATACAAATTAGATGATTTTGAGAAATTTTTAATATCACAGAGCCAGTCATTAAACCTGGTAAAAATCATATAAAACATGACACCAAATACTGCAGCAAGTCCAAATATTATAGCTAATATAAAAAGTAAAATTCTAACTTTCAT
>JAMCQQ010000078.1:0-821 GCA_023379515.1 Actinomycetota bacterium | reverse complement strand
TGTATTAATTGGTCCGACATACAAATTAGATGATTTTGAGAAATTTTTAATATCACAGAGCCAGTCATTAAACCTGGTAAAAATCATACTTCTCATTAGTGAAGTTTCAACCGAGCTTTTAAAAAGAGCTCTAAAATTAAACATACATGATGTTCTGGAATTTCCATTTGATAATAAAGATTTTAACGAATCTATTCAAAGGGCTAAAGATGTATTTGAAGCTGAATCTGAAAATATAAGCAAGGTAACACATTTTTCAAAAAAAATAATGTTCTTTAGCACAAAAGGTGGTTCAGGCAACACCTTTATTGCAATAAATTTTGCACTTGCATTAAGGAAGCTGACCAAAAAAGAAGTTTTATTATTTGATGCTAATTACCAGCTTGGTGATATTGCCCTGATGCTGGGTTTGTATCCAAGAATCCCTATTTTTGATCTGATGACTGTAAACAAATATGACCCCGAAACTATGAATATATTTCTGACTGCACACAGTTCAGGAATTAAGGTATTGCCTTCACCAATAGACCCTTCGCAAAGTGAAACAATAGGGAGCGAGGTCTCGATAAAGGTTCTTGAGGAATTAAGTAAGATTGGAGACTATATAGTTATTGATGCACCCTTTGGCTTTTCGGACATAGCCATCTCTTTTTTAGAAAATATTGACCATTTGTTTATAGTCAGCACCAAGGACCTGCCAAGCATAAAAAATTTGAAAATATATCTTCAGGTGCTGGATAAACTGAAATTTAAAAGCGAAAAACTGACAATAATTTTAAACAGGGCTGACAGCAAGGTTGAGTTTGAAATTAGTGAAATTG
>JAMCQQ010000077.1:429-4041 GCA_023379515.1 Actinomycetota bacterium | reverse complement strand
AGTATTAAAACCCTTACAAGATATTTATAAATCCTTATATGTCCTTGTATATTTAAGTAAATAAGTTTAACATATTAGATTATTAAATTTTCAGGAATGAAAGGTCGCTTAACAATTAATATTTTTGGAACTGCTCTCCGCAAAAATTTCATATTTAATTTTTTTTTCCAGCAGTTCATTCTGGCATCATTACAGAGAGCTGTAGGGCCACTTATACCATTCATTTCTGAAGAACTAAATATTGGGAAAGATTACATTGGTCTCAGCCTGTCGCTTGGGATACTTGGAGCTCTTATTGCTTCGCTTATATCTATATATTTTATCTCAAAATTTGGTTTAAAAAATACGATTTTTTTTGGACTGCTTCTAAATGTTGTGGGCTCTTTAATACTATTTTTTATTCCATCTTATGTAATGTTTACAATCGCATATTTCATCATGCAGTTTGGCTATTCCGCTGCGTTCATTTGTGTTCTTAATTTTATTGGAAATAAGTTCAAGAACAAAAAAGTATCTGTTCTTTTAAAAGTGGATTCCGGGTATTTTGCCGGGCTTACCGTGGCACCCCTTATAATAAGTTTGTTTTTCTTATTAAAAGTCAGCTGGCATTACTTTTTTTTATGGATGCTTATTCCCCAGACTATACTGATATTTTCCACGTTTTTCATGAAAATACCGCAAAAAAATAAAATTCAGCAAAATAATAAAGATAATATATCACCTATGCCTTCGGTATCCCCTGGGTTACCGACCTCATTGGCTAAAAGTTTTAAAATTGATTTAAAGGTAATAGTCCACCCTATTTTTATTTTATGCTGTCTGATAATTTTTTTAAATGCAGCAATATTGAATACATTCTATGACTGGTTTACAACTTATTTTGAAAGCATTAACAAAAATATAAGTCATAACCTTTTGTTTTTGGCTGCATATAGTATAGCTATCCTTGCAGGGATTCAAATTAAAAATAAACTGACTGGCCATTTTAACAGCAAAAAAATCCTGTTATTTAACGGTTTTTCATCTTTTCTTTTTCTTGCTGGAGTTTTTTTCAATCCAATTATGTATGCAAAGATAGTTTTTATTTTCCTGCTTGGGTTCAGCCTTTCGGGCAATTTTGATTTTGCTTCTTCTATTGCCCTTGAATATTTTGAAGAAAAATCTTATTCCATATCAGGGTTCCTTGTTGCCTCCATTTACCTAGGGATCATAATTTTTCAGTATCTGGATGGACTTTTTACAGAAAAATTCTCAACAGATAGCATGCTATATATTAACTTTATACTTTCACTTATCATGCTGGTAATAGTTTTGGTACTCAATTTCAGCAGACGCATATCTGCTTACAAAACACAGGAAGCAAAAATATCAAAATAAAATATAAACAACTTCAATATATCGTATATTAAGGAATAACAATATAGGAGGAAATTTATGAATTCAAGAGAAAGAATAATGATCGTATTGGATGGAAAAATACCTGATAGAGTTCCCGTAACCCTTTTTATTCATGACGAAGGACATTTTTTAAAACAGGTTTACCCTGATATTGGTATAAATGATTATATTGCAAATAAATACAGGGTTGTTGATTTGCAGCGGGATCTTGGGGCTGACATTCATATAAGGCTTTGGGGCGGATGCATGCCCCTGTGGATGGTCAGCGGTGGATTCAATACCGAAATTCAAACGGACAACTGGAAGGTAGAAAAGCAGACTGTAAAAGACTCAAAGAGTGAAAAAACAATTGCAACAGTTAAAACCCCTGCTGGTATTCTTCATCAGGAGTCTGTTATCGCTAAAATACACCCGGGAACATTTCATTACTCCTGTACAATAAAACCCCTTAAAGAATTAGAGGACCTGGAAATCCTGGAAAAATACGAGCCCAAAATATCCGATGCTTACCCAAATCAAATTAAAAATATTGTTTCAAAAGTAAAAGATTATCTTGGACAAGACGGTGTTATCTCAATTTGGGTAGCAAGCGGAATTTTTAACCATGCATCCCATATATTGGACCTGGCTGATCTTTATATGCTGTTTCTGTCTGATTATGAATTTTATAAAAGATTGATGGATTACTCCTTCAATCGGATCAAGCCGTATATTGATGCTATTGCGCAAACCGAAGTCGATATAATAAATGTAGGAGGCAATGCTGCCGGAGGTTTTGTGGGCAGAAGTATTTTCGAAAAATATATTTTGCCCTATGAGAAAAAATTCATTGGTTACATTAAGGGCAAAGGACTAAAAACCCTGTATCATAACTGCGGACAGATAATGTCTCTTGTGGAGTCTTACAAGGAACTGGGTGCAGACATAGTGGAATCATTTGCCCCACCCCCAAATCTTGGAGATGGAGATCTTAAGAAAGCCAAGGAAATATCTGACGGAATATTTACGATCATCGGGAATATCGACCAGGTCAATGTTATTCAAAACGGTTCTATAAAACTGGTAGATGAGAAAGTCAGGCAAGCTTGCACTATTGGAAAACCCGGAGGTAAATTTATCCTCCAACCATCGGATTTTCTGGAATACGGTACCCCTCTTGAGAATGTCAGAGCTTATGTTGAAACCGGGAAGAAATATGGGAAGTATTAAGAGTCTTTATGGGCTAAAAATTTAAGCAAGAGCCGAAAGCTTTGCAAAGATTCTGAAAGTATTATCGCTTATTCCTGCAAGAGGTGCGGTAATAATCGGGGTTTTTATTTCAATATTTTCGATTTTAAAATAATTGCCTGAGAATCTGCTAATAGAATTCTTTAAATTTGTCAATTTTATACCACATGATCAGGTTAAAAAATCTAAATAATTATCTCTTGTTACAACAAAAAATTGCGATTCAGGGTAAGAGCGGATAAAATCTTTCAGCACCTTTGCTCCTACTCATGTGGTAATTTTATCTAGATAAAATTACTTTGTAGAGCTAATTATAATATTGTTTTTGCCGTTAGGCTTTTAAAGGAGTTCTTTTTCAGCTGCACTAACTATTCTGTCAATTTCCTTTGCCATATCCGGTTCAATTTCATACAAATCATTTCGGGATAAAATTTTATCTACTTTTGCGCTTGCACTGTTCACAATATCTTTTTTTAAATCCTCACCCAATGTTGACGGCAGTGTCCTGTCAAGAATTTCAGGAATATATAATTGTTTTAAGTAATTAGCCAGCGTATGTTCCTCTGTTAAGAAAGATCCCCCTATCCCGACTTTTCTTATAATGTCTAAAGCTGCATTATCATCATCTGCTTCAATTCCTTCAAGAAACCTGTTTATAAGATGAAGATTCTCAATATCTATTACTGCTTGTTCTCCAGAAAAACATTTGCCGCCGTTAATAAGACCCACCGGGTAATTGACTTTACCGGTTGCACCTGCAAGGAAATATTTCAAAGTTTTTTCCATGGCGTGCTGGGTATTTGGATACTTGCCGTCAAAATAACCTGTACCGAGACCAAAATCAAAACCATAAAGTTTTTCATGCACTTCAGCAAGCCCCATATCCTGAAGTGAGGCTTCAGCAGCACCAAAGCTTGCCATTCCTGTCTTCATATCCATTATTCCGGAAATTATCCCGCCAATGCATCTTGCATTTGGATTTACCAC
>JAMCQQ010000077.1:0-355 GCA_023379515.1 Actinomycetota bacterium | reverse complement strand
CAGGGAAGATTATTCTCAGCAAGCATTATAAGAGTTTCGGCAGAAAGATCCTCTAAAATCAAAGGAGCAATTGTTTCTTTTGCAGTAATAAAACAGGGATCATCAAAATAAGCTTGTCTGCTTCCTTTGACCACTACTCCAATCTCAATTAAGAATTTAAGTTCCCTGGCATTCCAAACTTCAGTAGGACCGGGTTTTGTTGTATATTTAGCTACGATGGAAGCAGTTTTAACCCTCTGCATCCTGGGATCGATTAGATTATTTCCATCGTCTCTTAAGTATACATATGGATTGCCGACTATTGCCACTTCCGGCAAAGCTTCACCCAGCTTTATCATATCAATAAGGTCCTTTT
>JAMCQQ010000076.1 GCA_023379515.1 Actinomycetota bacterium | reverse complement strand
ATAAGTACAAAGCCATCCGATACAAAAGTCAATTACGTTACTGTCAAAGATAATCTGGCAACAGCTGATTTCAGTAAAGAAATTATTACAAGTGAGCAAATACCTCACAGTTCCACAACAGAAATACTTGCAATTTATTCAATTGTAAACACTTTGACAAATTTTGAAGAAATAAAAAAAGTCAAAATTACGGTGGAAGGTAAAGATAAGGGGCAGATTGACGGGCTGTATATTGAAGATTTTTGGGGACATGTCGGAATTTCTGATACTTTCGACCGCAACGAAGAAGTCATTGGAAAGAATATAATTCAACAATAACTCTTTTAAACATGACAGAACCTGAAAGTCAGATAAGAAACATTGGTAATCATTTTTCCAATTCATTTAAAACAGTAAAAGATGAAAGGCTTCGTATCGGATGGCTTTGTACTTATATGCCGGAAGAAATAATTATTTCTGCAGGATTTACTCCCGCCAGAATACTTGGTGAAAACAGGGTTAATAAAGCCGAAGGTTACTTCCCTACAAACTTCTGCCCTTACTTAAAGTCAAGTTGGGAAAGCATATTAAATGATATAAGCAGCGGGTTAAGCGCAATTATTTTTACCAATTCCTGCGACGGTATGCGAAGATTGTATGATATCTGCAAAAAATACAAACCACAGACTCCGTCATTTATGTTGGATGTTCCCAGAATAAATACAAATGCTGCAATAAAGCATTTCTCCAATAATTTATTTGAACTTTCAGATTTTTTAGGTGAACTTAATAAATCTAAAATTGAATTTGATTTTTTAAAGAAATCTATTGAGCTTGTTAATAAGAAAAGAACTCTTTTAAAAAAATTGAACCAATACTACAGTGAGAGCAGCGGTCGGATTGACAATTCAGATTATTTTGATATTTTAAAATTATCCATGATATCAGAGACAGAAATATTTATTCAGGATTTGCACACTTACCTGGAAAAAATTTCAGAAGAATCAACAGCATTTAAAAGTAGCGGCAATAGTGAAAATGAAAGCCCTGCGCCCAGAATAATGATTATTGGTAACTTCATAAACGAAGATAAATTATGGAAAAGTTTTAAAGAGTTAAATTGTAAAATTGCTGCTTCTGATCTTTGCAATTCAAGCAGGTATTACGAAGGACTTGTGGAAGTTATGGAAAATACTTCTAAAAAAAATAACATTGAAATCCTGCTTGGATCAATTGCAGCAAGATATTTAAAAAAGCCTCAATGCATGAGAATGGCAAATCTTGGAATTAAATTAAATGAAATTAAAGAAAATGTTATTGGCAACAATATAAAAGGCGTTATTTTCCTGAGTATGAAATTTTGTGATAATACCCTTCTTTTTTATCCGCTTTTAAGGCAACAGCTTAGTGAAATAGGTACACAGAGCTTATTTCTGGAAATTGAACATAATAATTTCTCGGAAGGCCAGATAAAGACAAGAATTCAGGCATTCCTGGAAATTTTATAGAATCATGCAGTAAAAAAGAAAGTAATAGAAAATGGGGTTTACTGAAAATATTAAAGAAACATTAAAAATTAAGATTCAAAAAAATCTTAACAGAGATTATATAGAAAAAATACTTGGTATTATTGGAAGCTGGCCGGTTCTTCCTGCTTATGGGATGACATTTGCATCCAAATCTGACAAATATTTAAATATGGCAACCATTAAAAATATAAAGAAAGCTTATTCCAAAAAATATCCAGTGGCTTATGGTTCTCTTTTTCTGCCATATGAATTGCTGCATTCCCTTGATTTGATACCTTTTTTGCCTGAAGTAATGGCAGGATTTACTGCAGGATTGGGACTTACGGATAAAACTCTGAAAGAAGCTTCATCACAGTGGTATACACCCGACCTCTGTACTTTCCACAGAAGCGCATCAGGTGCAGTTGAACTTGATTTGTTTCCATTACCACAGTTTTTGATTTGTTCAAGTCTTGCATGCGATGCTGCACAAAAAACTTTTTATATTGATGCAAAAAAATATAACATCGAAGATAATTTTTATCTTGTAGATGTTCCTTATAAAAAAACTGCTGATTCCATTAAATATCTGGCGTCTCAGCTTGAAGACATTAGTGTAAGCATCTGTAAGAAAATGGGAAAACAGCTTGATATGGATAAGTTCAGGGATACATTGAGATTGTCAAATGAATTCAGGTATTGGGCCGCAAAAGTGAACGATATAAGGAAAGAACTTTTAATTTATCCGAAACATTTCAATGGATTAAATTTTATTCTTCCGTTTCACGGTTTGGCCGGAACAAAAGATGCAGTGATTATCTATAAAAATATCTATTTTGAGCTTAAAGATTTTCTTGAAATACAAAATAGACCGTCCCATAATAAAAAAAGTAATTCTAATATTAAAGAAAAACAGAAAACCGGAAAAGTTAAAAGGATATTGTGGCTTCACCTTAAACCATATTATAAAAACAATATCTTTGAAATTCTGGAAAATAATAATTACAGGGTTGTCTTTGAAGAGATCAATCAAGTTTACTGGCCGGAACTGGACACTGAAAAACCTTTTGACAGCCTGGCATTGAAAATGTTATCACACCCGCTTAATGGAAGCGTTGAAAACAGGATGGCGGCCATACTTGAAATGGTTAACAACTATAGAATAGACGGCGTAATTTTATTCGCACATTGGGGATGCAGACACAGTAATGGCGGCGCGAGAATAATCAAAGATACTCTAAGAGATAATAATATTTCTACCCTTATTCTTGATGGTGATTGCCTTAATAAAAATAATTCTTCAGAGGGTCAGATCCTTACCAGAATTCAGGGTTTTATGGAAATAATTAACTCTAAACAAAATTGACTTTATTAAAAACCAACTATATATCAAAAAAGAAAGGGCAGGAATGTATACTTGCGGAGTGGATGTAGGTTCAGTTTCAACTGAAGCTGTTATTTTATCACGGGACAATAAGGATCCGTATATCAAAGGCAAAATTGTTGCCTATGTTATTATTCCAACAGGCGCAAGCAGCAAAGATGCAGCACTTAGAGCTTTTGATGAAGCCTGCCTGAAAGCATCTATAAGCAAAGAAGATATTTCTTCGATAATAGCAACCGGATATGGCAGGATAAATATTCCTTTTGCAAATAAAAATATAACCGAGATAAGCTGCCATGCACGTGGTGTTCTTAATTATTTTACAGGAATAAAGACAGTAATTGACATCGGAGGTCAGGACAGCAAAGTAATAAAGCTTGACGGATCAGGAAATCCTGTAGATTTTTTAATGAACGACAAATGCGCCGCAGGCACAGGAAGATTTTTGGAAGTTATGGCACGTGCACTTGAAATAAAACTTGAACATTTTGGTGATATTTTTACAAAAACAAATGAAAAAGTTGACATATCTTCTACGTGCACAGTTTTTGCAGAATCAGAAGTTGTATCTCTTATCGGCCAGGGAATCGATAAGAATAAAATTATAAAAGGATTGGTCTACTCAATTGTAAATAAAATTGTATCGATGGTTGAACGCATCGGGCTGGAAAAGCCTGCATGCATGACAGGAGGTGTAGCAAAAAATCTTGCAGTTGTAAAAGCCCTTGAAGAAAAGCTTGGAGTCAAAATAAATATACCTGAGCAACCCGAGATTACAGGAGCCCTGGGAGCAGCCTACCTGGCTAAATAACAATTCATTTCTAAATAGTGGATGGATATCCTTGAAATAAAAATAACTGCAAAATAATTATTATTACTTATAATTTTCTATAAGGTTTTTAATTCTTCTTAACCCCTCAATTATATTTTCTTTGGATGTCGCATACGAAAGTCTTATATACTCTTCTTTTTCCCCAACATTTTTTATTCCAAAAGACGTTCTTGGAAGAACTGCAACATCAGCCTTGTGTAAGATTAGCTGCTGCAGCTCTCTTGAATTCTGCAATCCAAGATTTTTACATACTCTTGTCACATTTGGAAATACGTAGAATGCTCCATCAGGAACCAGACAGTTAATGCCTTTAATATCATTCAAACCTTTAACAATCAGATCTCTTCTTTCTTTAAATTCTTTAACCATCTCATAAGTAGCGTCCTGCGGTCCCCTATAGGCTTCTATTCCGGCATATTGCGTAAATGTTGCACTACAGGTATCAACATTTGTCTGGAGCCTGATTGCCTGTTCTGTCAACTCTTTTGCCATTACTCCATATCCCAGTCTCCATCCTGTCATGGCATATATTTTTGAAAAGCCGTCAAGAATGATAGTATGCTCTTTCATCCCGGGAATTGAAGAAATACTTTTAAACTGCCCGCTGTATATTATCCTGCTGTATATTTCATCTGATAAAACCCATATATTGTTTTTAATTGCTATTTCAGCAATTCCTTCAAGATCTTCCTGGCTTAAAATTCCACCTGTGGGATTCTGCGGTGAATTTATAACAATCATTTTAGTTTTTATCGTTACTGCATTCTTTAGATCATTTATGTCAAATGAGAATTTTTTTTCTTCAAGCAAAGGCAGCGGGATAATATACAGCGGGCAGTTT
>JAMCQQ010000075.1 GCA_023379515.1 Actinomycetota bacterium | reverse complement strand
AAATTTAATTTCTACAATGGTCAAAGCTTCATTGGGGAATGCGTCTAATTTGTTGAATGAAGCCAAGATATTGGCTGATAACAATAGGATTGAGCGAGCCTTTTTCCTAACAGTGATTGCTGTTGAAGAGATGGGTAAAGCAACTATGTATAATAATAGTGTGCAGTATGGCGATGATAATAATTTATTTAGAAATAAATTTAATAAATTTAAAACCAAACATTCATTTAAAATTTTTAAATCAATAGTTTTAGCGAATCATCTGAATATGGATTTCAATCTTGATTTTACAGATGCTGAAATTTTATCGAAAGATATAGATGCTCTTAAAATGAGTTCATTATATGTTGATTTGAAAAGTGGGAAAGTAGTTTCACCAGTCACAGAAATAAAAGCTTATGACTTTAAAAAAATGTCTGAATTTGCTTCACAGCTAATGAATCGCCACCTGTATTTCTTGGAAAACGGTTTTTATGATGTTGAATTTTATGGGCAAGTAAGAGATTTTTACAGTGATGATGAAATTCAGGATTTACAAAAAAGACTATTCATAGGTGAATTATCACAAGAAGATTATTTAAGTAATTTAATTGGTAAAGCAGTCGAGAAAAAAGATAATATTTTTGCCCAGATTTTAATTTTAAGCATATACCTTTCTTTAAGCAATTAAACTATAACATGTTTACAGACTCTATTAATTCCTTGCTGGTGACATGCATATAAATATATGTAGATTCTATTCTTTTATGCCCCATAAGTTGTTGGATGCTTATAAGATTAGCGTTCCTTTTTAAAAGCTGTGTAGCGAATGTATGCCTCAAGGAATGAAGGCTGTAGTGCTTATTATTTACCCCACTAATCCGCAGATAATTATTAAAAATATCAACCAGGATATTTTTATTTATCCTTTTACCATTGGTACCAATAATTAGAGCATTGTCTTTTAGGGGCAGCCTCTGGGTAAGGTAAGCTTCCAGCAGTTCTATAACTTTAGGGTGCAGTGGTATAATCCTTGACTGCTTGTTCTTGCTTTTCCTGATTATCAGCCAGTTTTCGCCCAGATTAATATCGTCCCAGTTTAAATTAATAAGTTCCTGACGTCGTACACCTGTGTAAGCGAGCAGGTTAAGTATGAGCCTGTCCCTTACTATATTTCTGCTGTTTTTAACGTGCTCTGGGGCTTTTAGGAGCTTATTTAACTCTATTTCATTTAAAGCTCTGGGCAGCTTTTTACTTTTCTGCGGTGTTCTAATCATTTCTGTCGGATTTTTAGTTATGTAACCGGATTTGGCAAGAAAGCTTAAAAAATGTTTTATTATTATAATCTTATTGGCCATTGAACTCGACTGGTAATTAAAGGAAGAGGCAAGATAGGCGAGGTAGCTGCGCACATGGGCTAATTCAACATTATTAAAATCCATGATATGACAATTAGATAAAAGAAAATTTTTAAACCTGTATAAGTCTGCTCTGTACTTGTGGACGGTCGATTGTGCTGCGCCTTTTTCTATTGTAATATAGTCTATAAAATACTCGATAAAATCCTTCATTTTTTCCTCCCATAGGTAGGGAAGGATTTTAAGTATTTTTACGGCTATAACTCGGCTTATAGGCTAACTCCACAAAATTTTACAATCTTTTCTGGGCGAATTATAACGATTTTATACATTTTTCAAGCTCAAGTATAGCATTTTTAAACTAATTTCAAACTAAATTTTTATTAATTATTTTTCCAGTTGGAATAGAATCTTTTGAACTTAAATTGATAATTTTACTCTACAATGAATAAGAAGATAATAAATAAGTTCAAATCCTTTTTGGCTGCCCAAGACATCCAATAGCAAGAACTTTTATGATTAAGATTATAATCCGATATTTGCAATTCTGTCTCATTTTTGCCCGTAATAAGCGTCTTTTCCATGCTTCCTCAGGTAATGCTTATTAAGAAGGGTTTTTTTTATCGAATCGATATAAGGATTAAGAAGCTTTGTAAAGCAGAACTGAAGAGCAATTTCCTCAAGAATCCTGGCACAAAATACCGCTTCTTCTGCATTTTTTCCCCAGGTAAAGGGTCCGTGGCAGGCTACAAGGCAAGCTTTCATCTTTAGATAGTCTATTTTACTGTCGAGAAATGTTGAAGCAATCAGCTTGCCTGTATTTTTTTCATAGTCTTCTTTGATACTGACATCCGATATTAATTCTGTACATGGCACATCTCCGTAAAAGTAATCGGCATGCGTGGTTCCCAGACAATTTAGTGGTATTCTTGCCTGTGCTATGGCAGTTGCATATCTCGAATGGCTGTGGGCTATCCCGCCTACCTCAGGAAATGCTTTATATAGTTCCAGATGTGTTTTTGTATCAGAAGAAGGCCGGTAGCTTCCTTCATCTGCCAGATCTCCATTAAGACTTACGAGCACCATTTTCTCCCAAACAAGATCTTGATAATCCACACCACTTGGTTTTATGGCAAACACATTATTTTCCCTGTCGATTTCAGATACATTTCCAAATGTAAAGATTACAAGCCCCGATTTCCATAGGTTTATGTTTGCTTCAAATGCTTTTTGTTTTAAATCTTTGAAATTATTATTTTTCATAATTGTTTTAAAATATCTTCCAGGCTTTTTCCCAGTTTTAAATAATTTTCATATATTTTGTTATATATCTCTACACTTTTCTCAGCAGGGTAATAAGTTTTTGTAAATTTGCTTGCCAGCTTTTCCTGTGCTTCATATATATTTTTATAATAGCCTGATGCTACTGCGCCAAAAATAGCGGCACCAAGTGCCACAGACTGTGCAGATTCGGCAACTTTTACCGGCATATTTAAAACATCGGCAAGTATCTGCATGACAAGAGGGGATTTTTTGGGTATCCCTCCAATTGCAGTTATTTCTTCTATTTCAAGCCCGTGAGATTTAAATTGTTCTATTATGGCCCTTGAACCGAATGCTGTTGCTTCTGCCAGGGCACGGTAAATTTTTGGAGCTGTCGAGCCTAATGTCAGCCCAGCTATTGCACCTTTTAATTTTTGGTCTGCAAAGGGGGTACGCCTTCCGTTAAGCCAGTCAAGTGCAACAAGACCTGTCTCTTCCGGATCTATACCAAGACATTCATTCTCTATAACAGGTATAATTTTACTTTCGGCTTCTTCGGAAAGTTTTTTCGAGATATCACTGCTTATAAGTTTGGTTTTTTGAAGTATGGACTTAAGAGGCCATGAAAGAACATCCTTAAACCATGCATAAACATCACCAAATGATGACTGGCCTGCCTCATAACCCAGTAAGCCCGGAATTATTGAGCCATCTACCTGTCCGCAAATCCCTTGAATCAGTGCCTCATTTTTCTGTTTTGGTCCGACTGCCATGTCACAGCATGAGGTTCCAAGAACTT
>JAMCQQ010000074.1 GCA_023379515.1 Actinomycetota bacterium | reverse complement strand
AGACCAGAAATCTCTTCAGTTTTTTGGATATTTAACAAAAATGAAATATCCTTTTCCAAGTAACTTTGGTAAATCTCATTCATTTCAATCTGTTTCTCCAATATAGATTCAGCAAGAACTATTCTTGGATATCCTCCAAAATACAAATACTCTTCAAATATCTCTTTTGTCCTATCGTTTTCAACTTCAAAGAACTCATCCAGGTTATTCTCATATTTATAATCGGTCTTAAAATTTACAAATTCTTCAAAAGTTAGCGTGGTGAGCTCAAAAATCCTTTTTCTTCCCACCAGTGATTCATGAATTTTCTCTTTTAACTCAATACTACCTGAGCCCGAAACAATAAATTTGTAAGGTAAATTCAGGTCATAAATACCTTTTAAAAATAATCCAGCGTCTTCTTTTCTTTGAATCTCATCAATAAAAACAAATCCTTTATTCTTCCCTATCTCAAGTTGGATCTTACTAATTAGTCTTGATTGAGATAAAAAATAACTCCTGTCAGTCTCAACATCAAGATTTAGAAAAACAACCCTCTCTCCCTCTTTTATCAAAAAATCCTTAAGCAAAAGCATTAATGTGGTCTTGCCTGATTGTCTGGGGCCAATAATTAAACTTATTTCCTTCTTTGAAAGATGTGATTTTAATTCATTAAACAATATTCTTTTAATCATTGTTTTATTTTAATACGATAATTTAATAAGTCAAGTTACAAAATTATCGGATAAATCATGATATATAATTCAGCAAATCAGATAACACTGCCATATTCTACTA
This sequence comes from Actinomycetota bacterium, assembly GCA_023379515.1. Next base: position 2,675 of record JAMCQQ010000074.1, on the reverse strand, counting down.
GGGAAGCACGCTCAATTTCGAAAACAAAGAGATAAGAATTTTGCCAGTTTATAAATGGCTACTTGAGAACAAATTTTAAAGATATATACTACATCGAAAATGTTAGAGAATCTTCCAACACATTTAACAATTTTTTATCGAAAGTCCACACATCTGAATTCGTCCTTCTTGCTAAAACAATCAACACACTATCTATTAACCCGACACCTTTAGAATATAAACCATTTTCTCCTGAATAAAAACCAGCTTCAATCCAGATTCCAGATTCTTCAATCTTAGGTAAATTTTTCCAATAATCAACTATTATCTTTCGTTCCTTGATATCTTTTGCTCCCTGTAATAATTCTCCAAATACACATTCAACTGCAAGTACTTGCTGTTTTTCAACTTTTTCTCTCATAATGGAAAATACATTTTCATTTCTCTTAAGAAATTCTATCCACACAGAGGTATCTATTATGATCATATCTTCCTGTTTATTTCGCGAATCTTTGATGCTGTAAAATCCTTCTTAAATTCTAAAGGCTTGTCCTCAATAGTTTTGTTTAACTCCAAGATATGTTTTAAGGAAATCCATTCTTTTAAAGCTATCGCCAGAGACTCTGTAATATTTTTGCCTTTTGTATGCTTTTTAACTTCTGAAATTATCTCATCAGCAATTATTGCGGTTATTTTCATACGATGAAATATACGATTAACTATCTTATAAGTCAAGACCTTTTAAGAATCAATAATATTCTCGAACGAAATCTGAAAGTAAGACTGAGTTGTAATTTGAATTTTTAGCAGCATGGTAAAGCTTTTTATCAGCAGTAATCAAAGATGCAGCTAAATCTTCTGACAATGTTAAATAAATACTGTCATATACAGTAATATCTAATCTCCTTGAAGTCAAAAAGGATTTCGTTAGCAAGTTTTTATTTATTCCTAGAATTACTAGTGAATTATATAGTTCTGTCAGGATTTCAGATATTTTCTCGTCGCTAATTTCTGATTTGGTTCTAAATATATTCAATAATTCATAAACCAACAGATCTGGAGCAAATAAAATATATTTTTCTGATTTGAGCTTATCATAAATAAGGGAAGCGTTATGTAAATCTTCCTCATCTTTTTTATAGTACCATTTTGATATAACTGATGCATCCAGAATATACCTTTTCTTTAACGATTCTTTTATCAAATATTCAGAATAATCAGTTTGTTCTTCATTAAAATAATCGATTTCCCCCATGCTATTTTTCTTCCCATCTCTTTAATAGTTCCTCAGCCCTTGAGTCTCGAAAATTTCTAATTTCTGCTACGGGGTCCCAATCTTTTATGCCCAGGCTCATTATTTCATCGCTTGTCTGTTTGATTCTATCAAATGCTTTCTTTTTTCTTTCAAAGTATTCTTCTTCACCCAATATCTTAAAATAATAATTAATGGCATTTATTAGAAATTGAGACCTGTTTATTTTTTTATTTTCTCTATGTTTATCAATTTTTTTTAGAAATTCATCAGGGATGGATAATAATATTTTAGCCATTGCACTTTCCTTACTATTTTTATATTTTGATTTAATTATATATATTATTTTATATCCATTAATATATATTGTATTTTAAATATGTCAAGTTAAGTGTTGTGGATGAGCAAAATAATTTGTCCTGAAGAATTCATGAAAAATGTTGAAAAGGAATTTTTGGTTTAGAAATTTTAAAAGTAGCCCCCTACTTTTTCAAACAAGTGAAGCTCTCCTAAATGTCACGTCACTAATATCCATTCCTCTATCTAACAGTACTGTTATATATCATTCACTATCCCAAATTGATCATTAAACTGTTAATCTTTTAACGATTAATCTAAATAGACCTATTTAATCTTACTTTTCACCCAATATTCTTTTCGTCACACTTGCGATAATTTCTCTAAGATTCTCATCCAATATGGTTTGAACGCCGTTATCCACAGAAGTCTGTTTTGCCAACTCAGAAATAGGTTTATTTATTGCATTTCTATAAGTATTGCCCTCGCACATCCCACACACAGTGCAGCTATCATGTTTTTTTAATCCTGACTCTGCTACCTGAATTTGTCTCTGCGGATAACTGAACTTTTGCATAAATGATACTTCTTTTTCATATCTCAGAGGAGCACCTGGAAAGTATTTTGAGAGCAAATTGCCCATTGATGCCCCAAGGTCATCCCTTAAGCTTTTAAACTTTGCAAGGGTCTGAGGAGGGTAACTCATTCTTGGTGCACCCATCTTAAAACCTCGTACAGACATGGCTTCCTTAAAGCCCTGAGGGAAGTTTACAGACTTCATTTCCCTTATTATATGTAGAATGGCAAACTGTAGATTGTGAGCAAGCTGGTAGTTTCCATCTTTAAATGCTTTATATATTCCAACCATGAACTCAGGCATTATGCCTGACATCGCAGTCATACATCCCTCTGCACCCATAAGTAGCGCTGGGTAAAACATTTCCTCCGCTCCAACGAGTACCTTGAAGTTAGGATTTACCTTATGTGTCATGTCAAGTAGGTTCATTAGATTTACCATGGACCCAGATGAGTCTTTTATCCCAATTACGTTTGGTATTGATGCAAGTTTTTGTGCTATTTGTGGAGTAACTTCATTTGCAAAAAACGGTATATTATACAAGAATATTGGTATATCAACTGATTCAGC
>JAMCQQ010000073.1 GCA_023379515.1 Actinomycetota bacterium | reverse complement strand
ATATTTTGAACCATTCTTTTTGGCACTCCCAATATATAAAAAATATAAAACAGTTGTTACCGTACATGATTTAACCCCAATTGTATTTCCGAACGCGTTTCCAAAAGGGATAAAGGGGCAATTAAAATGGCAGATGCAAAAATTTTCTTTAAAAAAAGCAAATGCAATCATAACGGATTCAGAATCTTCTAAAAAGGATATCTTAAAATATGTAGGTGTAAGGCAAAACAAAGTAAAAGTTGTCTATTTAGCAGCAGGTGAGCAGTTTAAAAAACTTGAAAAAGGTTCTTGGGAGAAAGAGTTAATTAAAAAATATGATTTACCCCAAAAATTTGTTTTGTATGTAGGGGATGTAACATGGAATAAAAACTTACCAAGGTTTTTAGATGCGGTAACTGAATTAGAAATACCAATTGTTATGGTTGGAAAAAGCTTAGTTTCTGAAGATTATGATAAAAATAATCCTTGGAATAATGATTTAAATAGAGTTAATGAATTTGCAAAAAAGAATGATAAGATATTAAGACTTGGTTTTGTTTCAAACGAAGAATTAGTTGGTTTATATAATCTTGCAACAGTATTTACTATGCCCTCATTATATGAAGGGTTTGGACTCCCAGTCTTAGAAGCAATGGCCTGTGGTTGTCCTGTAATTACAAGTAAAGAGGGATCTTTGGAAGAAGTGTCTGGAAAAGCTGCGCATTTTGTTGATGCATACGATGTAGAAAGCATAAAATTTGGAATAGATAAAGTATTTAAAAATGATAAATTAAGAGAAGAACTAGTTCAAAAGGGATTTGAGAACATAAAAAGATTCTCTTGGAAAAACACCGCACAAGAAACATTAAATGTTTATAAAGAAGTAAGTGGAAAATGAAATTATTTAAAAGAGTACTAAACCATGAACTAGTAAGTGGAAGCTTTTATATTTTTGCAGGATCAATGGTTTCTAACATCCTGGCTTTTCTTCTAAACCTATTTTTAGCAAGAAGCCTTTCTTATGCAGATTATGCAATTTTTGCATCACTTTTGTCAGTAATAACTCTTGCTTCCATACCCGCAGGATCAATTAATACAATAATAGTAAAATTTGCAACAGATTATTTTGTAAATAAGCAGAATGAAAAACTTAAGGCACTATATGTAATGTTTTTTAAATTTATTTTAGGTTTTTCTATAGGAATAGCACTTCTTTTTGCTGTTTTATCCATTCCAATATCTCAGTACCTGCATATAGATAATTTATGGTATGTAATTGTTTCAGGTTTTGTTATATCAGTCTTTTTCTTAAGTATTTTAAATACTGCTTTTCTTCAAAGTTTACTTAAATTTAAATTTATAGCTTTTGTTAATGCATTTGGTGGAGTTCTCAAATTATTTTTTGGAATAATTTTGGTAATTTTGGGATATAAAGCGTTTTCCGGCTTGTGGGCAATATTTTTTATGACCTTTGGAATGTATATTTTAGCTTTCTTACCATTAATAAAACTTCTTAAAACAAAATCTTCAAAAAAACTTACACTTCAGACAAGCGGTATTACGTCATATGCAGTTCCAGCATTTATTACAGTTTTATTTTTAACATCATTTACTTCAACAGATGTTATTTTGGTAAAGCATTTTTTTGATCCTCATCTAGCAGGATTTTATGCAGGATTATCCTTAATGGGAAAAGTAATTTTTTATTTTACAGCTCCTATTTCAATGGTTATGTTCCCCCTTCTTGTTAAAAGACACGCTAAAGGAGTCGGGTTTAATAATTTATTTTATTTAGCGCTTATTCTGGTTATTCTTCCTTCTGTTTTTATAACGTCTTTTTATTTTGTTAATCCCAAATTTGTTATAAATCTATTCTTAGGTGGAAGGGATTATTTGTATGTTGCTCCATATCTTGGACTTTTTGGGCTTTATCTTACAGTGTTTAGTATGGTAAATGTTTGTGTTAATTTTTTCCTTTCGTTAAATAAAACCAATATTTCTTTTCTTGTAGTTTCTGCAGCAATACTTCAAATTATCCTTATCTATATTTTTCATTCAAGCTTTTATCAAGTAATCAGCGTTTCTTTATTAGTATTAGTAATGCTTTTAATAGCATTACTTTATCTATTCTTCAAAAACTATGGAGATTTAGGAAAATTAAAAGAAACCATATCTCTTTTGAATAATCCCTCCGTTTAGATGTAAGAATTAGGATGTAGGATTTAAGAAGAATTTGGTTTCGTAAATCTTATATCTTAAATCATACATCTTAAATCCTTAACCTAACTATGTTATACTTTAGCTATGGAATTTATCACTCTTGCCAATAAAGATAACGTAAAACTTATTAATGATGTTGTTATCCATCCTTATAAAGTAAATAAAGACGATTCTGGTATTTTGGTTGAAACACTTAGAAAAGACTGGAATGATGTTTATGGAAACAATAGGGAATTTTTTATGCAATATTATTCCGAAACACCATCTGGCGTTGCAAGAGACGAGGACGTTTGGCATTATCATCCAACTATACAAGATGACAGATTTTCGGTAGTAAAAGGTGAAATAGTTGTTGCAATTGCGGATAATAGGGAAGACTCATCTACAAAAGGACTTTTAAATCTTTTTTATATTAACGCAAGAGAGAATCCTTATCTTGTTTTAATTCCAAGAAAAACCCTACACGGATTTATGGTTGTATCTAAAGAACCCGCAATTCTTATTAACTTTCCAACAGGACTTTATAACCCCCAAGAAGAGGAAAGAGTTCCATATGCGGAAGCTAAAGTTAAAACAAGCGATGGAACAATTTTTAATTGGGACTTGGTTAGAAAAGAATTTTCGAACCTGTCTTCTTAAATGGAAAAAATTAAGTTATTATCCCTTGTTGTTCCTGCCTACAAACAAGAAGAAACAATCGTTCAAGACGCTAAAAACCTGGATAAGGCTTTGTCGTCTTTTCCTTTTAAACACGAAATAATTGTTGTGGTTGACGGATTTTTTGATAAAACATTTCAGAATCTCCAAGATCTAAGGCCTAAGATCAAAAATCTATCGGTGTTGGGTTATAAAGAAAACAGAGGTAAGGGTTTTGCCATAAAATTTGGAGTAGAAAAAGCAAGAGGGGGTATTATTGGGTTTATTGATGCGGGAATGGAAATAAGCCCATATTCTATTCACGCACTTCTTAATTATATGAGCATGAATAACGCCGACATAGTAATAGGAAGCAAATTACACCCTGATTCGAATGTCAAATATCCTCTAATAAGGAAAATCCTGTCCTGGGGATACAGAAATATAACACATATTCTTTTTGGCCTTAACGTTAGAGATACTCAGGCAGGATTGAAATTATTTAAAAAAGAGGCAGCAAAAAAAATTTTTTCGAGAGTTAAAATTAAGGATTTTGCTTTTGACATAGAAGTATTAGTTTTAGCAAAACTAATGGGTTTTAATGTATGTGAGGCTCCCGTTAAATTGACTTTGAAAAGAGGGACAATAACAAACCTCAATTTCTTTATAGTTGCATTTAAAATGTTTTTTGAGACTCTCGAAGTATTTTGGAGATTGAGGGTAGTAAAAAGGATAAATTAACTAAATACTCAACACTTTTTTTTGCTGTTTGATTTTGGTATAGTATTCAACGTATATGAAAACAATAATATTAAGTGGGGGATTAGGATACAGATTAAAGGAAGAAACTGAATTTAAACCAAAACCGATGGTCCTCATAGGAGGAAAGCCAATTCTTTGGCACATAATGAAAATATACGCACATTATGGATTTAACGATTTTATAATAGCATTAGGATACAAAGGAGACCAAATAAGGCAATATTTTCTGAATCAAAAATATTATTTAAATAATTTTTCTATATCTACGAAAACAGGAAGCACCCACATCCACAAAAAGGCGAAAGATGACGATAAAAATGATGATTTTAAAATTACATTTGTCGATACAGGTGAGGAGACCTTGCCTGGGGAAAGAATATTACGTACTAAAGATTTTATACCTCCAAATGATAAGTATTTTATGGTTACTTACGGAGATGGTGTGGCAGATATAGATATCAAAAAACTTGTAAGTTTTCATAAAAAACAAGGAACAATAGGTACTGTTACAGGTGTTCATCCACGAAGTAAATATGGACTTTTGAGGATTAATGAAAAACATATTGCTGAAGATTTTGTAGAAAAGCCTGTTTTAAAAGAAAGAACAAACGGAGGGTTCATGGTTTTTAAAAAAGATTTTTTTAATTATATAAATCCTGCAGAGTTTGAACATGAAGCATTAAAAAGGTTGGTTGCAGAAAGACAACTGTCGGTATATGCTCATGACGGTTTTTGGCATTCAATGGACACTTACACAGATGTTGATGATTTAAATAAGATTTGGAGAGAAGATCCAAAATGGAACGTATGGAGATAAAGGAAAAAAAAATATTAGTAACGGGTGGGGCAGGATTTATAGGTGGAAATCTTGTAGAAGAGTTAATTAATCAAGGAGCAAAAGTCAGCGTCATAGATATTAAAATAAATCCAAAATCCCTTTTTTTTACTCACAATCTTAAAAAAAAAGTTGATTTTACTTTTTTGGATATACGGGATAAGCCAAAAATAAAAAAATATTTAAAGGTAAATTCCCCCGAGTTTATTTTTCATCTTGCTGCGGAGCCAATTGTAGAAAGAGCTTACGATAATCCCCTTGCTGCTTTTGAAACTAATATTATTGGAACAGTAAATTTATTAGAAGAAATAAGACAGAATAAAAAAATAAAGGGAATTATTGTTGCTTCTTCGGACAAGGCATATGGAAAAACAAAATCTGCCTACACAGAAGAGCCTACACAGAAGAGTCTCCCTTAAGAGGAGATCATCCTTATGATGTTTCAAAATCAAGTATGGATCTTATTTGCCAAACATATTATAAAACTTATGGAACTCCGGTTGTAATAACCCGTTTTGGAAACGTTTATGGAGAAGGAGATTTAAATTATTCAAGGATAATCCCAGGTATTTGTGAAGCAATATTGAAAAAAAAGATTCTTAACTTAAGAAGTGATGGTAATTATATAAGAGATTATTTATATGTTAAAGATGTTGTCGATGGATATATATTTTTATTAAAAAACATCGAGAAGGTAAAAGGAGAAGCATTTAATTTTTCCTCAAAAGATTCGCTGTCTGTTTTAGATTTAATAAAAAAAACAGAAAAGATTTTAAATATTAAAATTAAATACAAAATTTTAAACAACGCAAAGAATGAGATTCCCTATCAACATCTTAATGATAAAAAAATTAGGAATTTGGGCTGGGAAAATAATCATAGCCTTGAAAATGCTCTAATAGATGTTTTGGAATGGTATAAAAAATAATTATGAAAAGGAAAATTCCTACAGTAATGGTATCGCAACACCCTGATAATGCCAGTAAACCATCATGGCATAACGAAGCATACATTAGGGATCACGACGAAGTAAAAGAGTGTTACTTTGCCTTTTCTAAGCTTGGAGTTTCGGAGTACAAATGGGATTGGGAAGGAAAATTTGTTGACGAGTCGGTTTTTGAAAGACTAGTCAGCGAATATCCGACATTTTTTCATAAGAACCAATTGGGAAGAGATAAGTTCCTAACGTTTCGTCTTCCTGATTATAGAGTTAATACGGAATTTAGGCTGGGAAGGGCTTTAATGGGTATATTAAGTGCAGCAGGGCTTGCGCAGGAAATAAATTTCCATTCTCCGCCAATATTCGAAGCAATACTGTCAATGACTCAAGTAGCAGAGGAAATGATTGCGATTCAGGAAGCTTTTCTTGAATTGAAAAATCTTAAAAATCCTCTTTACAAAAATAGCTCGATAAATAGCATTAGTATTATTCCGCTTTTCGAGGATATAAATAGAATTATGGAGTCCTCCGAAATTTTAGAAAATTACATAAATTTACATAAAAGTAAATTTGGGACAAAACCATCATATATAAGGCCCTATTTAGCAAGATCTGATTCTGCTTTAAGTTCCGGTTTGATTCCTTCGATTTTAGCGATAAAAGTTGCTTTATCAAGATATTCAAAGTTTTCTAAAAAAACAGGAATAGCAACATACCCAATTATAGGCGCAGGTTCTCTACCTTTTCGTGGAGGTTCTACTCCATACTCAATAAAGCAATTTGCAAGGGAATATAGCGGTATAAAAACAATGCTGGTTCAAAGTGCTTTCCAGTACGACTTTCCGCAAAAAGATGTTCAAAGCGCCATAGAGGAAATAGATAGGATTTTGCCTAAAGGTAAGGCAAGGATAATAAACAGCGAAGATGAGGAGAAAATAAAAAGAGTAATCAAAGATTTTGAACCTTTCTATAAACAGACCGTTAAAAAGATAGGAGCAACCGTTTACAGCATTGCTACTTTTATGCCAGCTAGAAGAGAAAGGTTAAAGCACACAGGTCTTCTTAAGTATCCAAGAATGGTACAAGGGGTAAAAGTTCCAAGAGCAATAAACTTTACAGCCTCTTTGTATTCGATTGGTATTCCTCCCGAGTTTATTGGTGTAGGAAGAGGAATAAAAGAAGCGAAGAAACATGGCAACTTACCTATCGTTGAAAAACATTATTTAAATTTCCACAGAGATTTAAACAATGCCGGACGTTATCTTAATAAAGAGGTTCTTTCTCTTCTTTCCAAAAAGTCCAAGGGTTGGAAAGAAATTCAGGAGGATGTTATACTGATAGAGAATTATTTGGGAGAGAAACTTGGTCCCAAGACAACCGAGGAAAAAGCACATGCGGTATTTACTAACGGTATTTATGATAGATTTTCAAAAGGAATAGAAATGACAGACCTTATAGAAGAAGCAGCTGTTCTTAGGAGAAGTTTGGGATAAATATATAGAATTTGAAGAATAATTAATAAGGTATATGATTGTTTTATCAAAAAATAATTTTAATGAAACCTAAAAATTTAAAAACCAAGATTTTTCTCGATAGCGGAGACCCCAATGAAACAAAAAAGATGATTGAAATGCTTGGATTCTTGATTCTTAGATGGACAAACAACAAATCCTAGCTTAATAGCAAAAAATCCCGAAGTTATTGAAAGAATTAATAAAAAGGACAAATTTACAAAAAAAGAAATATATTCTTTATATAAAAAAATAATTCAAGAGATCTCAAAACAAATTCCGAAGGGTTCGGTATCGGTTGAAGTCTACGCTAATTTTAACATGACATCTGGACAGTTACTTAAAGAGGCAGAAGAAATGTACTCTTGGATACCAAACGCCCATATAAAACTTCCCATTATAAAAGAAGGTATTAAAGCGGCACATAAGGCAGTGCAGGAAGGAATGAGAGTAAATATGACATTATGTTTTAACCAGGAACAATCGGCTGCTGTGTTCCTTGCCACCAAGGGTGCGAAAAAAGGAGATGTTTTTATATCACCTTTTATTGGAAGGCTTGACGACATAGGGCAAAATGGAATAAGCCTCATTTCAAACATACTTAAAAGTTATAAGAGAAATAAGGATAATCATGTAGAAGTTTT
>JAMCQQ010000072.1 GCA_023379515.1 Actinomycetota bacterium | reverse complement strand
GCGATGTTTTCGGATGACTGCAATATTTCATTTCTTTTATTTGACCATAACTTTTTTACCTGAGGAATCAACTCGAGCATACCGGTTTTTCCATACTTATTTTGTTTTGGTATATATGTAGCTGCAAAGAAGGGCTTTTTATCAGTTGTCATGATTATTGTAAGAGGCCATCCTCCTGAACCAATAAGCATCTGACAAAAGTTCATGTAGATCTTGTCAATATCAGGTCTTTCTTCACGGTCAACCTTTATGGATACAAATACCTCATTAAGTAGCTTAGCTACTTCGATGTCTTCAAAAGATTCTTTTTCCATGACATGGCACCAGTGGCATGTGGAATATCCTATTGATAAGAAAATTGGTTTATCTTCCAGCCGTGCTTTCTTAAAAGCTTCCTCACCCCAGGGATACCAATCAACAGGATTGTATGCATGTTGAAGCAGGTAAGGACTTTTTTCAAAAATAAGATAGTTGCTTTTTTTATTCATTTATCAAAAGCCTTTAATTGAATTTATTTTTTGAAATGATACTACTTAGAAACATTTGTGATGTAAAGATATTTTTTAAGCATTCGTCTCGCAGGCTTCCATATTGTATTTAAAAAATAGCGCAGCATCATTAAAACGTTTACTGCTAAAATGAATTGTATATTAGACTTTTTAATAAAAATTAATAATAATATTTATATGGAAAGCAAGAAGGGCAAAAAATATATCATAGCTGATTTTGGTGCAAGCAATGGACGTATCAGTGTTGGAACTTACTATGGAAATAAATTTGAAATTGAAATACTGCACAGATTTGAAAACAGCCAGGTGCTGCTTAGCGGCAGATATTACTGGGATATATTAAGACTTTTCAGTGAATTGAAAAAAGGCATTTCAGCAGCTTTTAATAAATTCGACAACATCAGGTCTGTTGCTGTCGATACATGGGGATTGGATTTTGGCCTTATTGATAAATCAGGGAAGCTTATTTCTAATCCTTTAACTTACAGGGATCCCGATAAATCAAGCAGAGCCCCTGAGAATCTTTTAAAAACAATGACACAAGAAGAATTTTATGAGCTTACAGGATATTTTACCATGCCGGTTGCACCTGCATTCTATCTCGAAAAGCTTGTCAGCGAAAAAAGCTATGAACTTGAAAATACATACAAATTCCTTATGCTGTCTGATCTTCTTAATTATTTTCTGACCGGAAATTTCGCCACCGAATATTCAATGGCATGCAGCACTCTAATGGTAAATTGCAGGACAAAAGTCTGGGAGGATAAGATAATTGAAAATTCCGGTTTTTCAAAAAGTATTCTTTCCGATATTATTGACTCTGGAGTAAAAATAGGAAATGTTTCACTAGGTCTTTGCAATGAAATGGGCATAAAACCTTTTCCGGTTGCAGCCGCAGTGGGCCATGATACAGCTTCGGCAATAGCCGGTATTCCTCTGGATTCTAAAGAGACGACGCTGGCTTTTCTTTCGACGGGAACGTGGCTGGTCCTTGGAATAGAAACCGATTATCCAATTATAAATTTTGATGCATTAAAGCATATGTTCACAAACGAAGGTGGAGTTTTAAGAAAGAATTTTTTTGCAAGAAACTTAACCGGATTCTGGATTATACAGCAATGTGTTGACAAATGGCAAAGATTAAATGGCGATAAAATTTCATGGAAAGAAATCGATGAGTCATTTAGGATGGCACAACCCTTTTTGGCATTCATTAATACGGAGGACCCGGTTTTTCTGCAAAATCATGACGATATGCCTCAACTGATAAGAAACTATTGTTCACAAAACAAGATTCCTGTTCCTCAGTCTGTTGGTGAGATTTCAAGATGTATTTATGAAAGTTTAATAATGTCTATCAAGCATTATTATGAATTACTTGTTAGATATTGCGGCAGAAAAATAAACAAACTCCACCTGACCGGTGGGGGAACAAATAACAGGCTTTTCTGTCAATGGCTGTCAAACGCCCTCAGAGTTACAATTGCCGCTGGACCCATCGAAGCATCTTCTGCCGGTAATTTATTGATGCAGCTTATGGCTGACAATGAAATTAAAAGTATAGAAGAAGGAAGACTGTTGTTATTTAATTCAAACAAATTGATAATATATGAGCCTTCTGATCGTGATTTATGGGAAAACAAATATAAAGAATATTTAAATATTTTTAATATAAAATAAATTTTTACTGCAGGAAATTTAATTATCCTTATATAGAAAGGTTTGAAATGAAAAAATTGAAGCTAAATATCAACTGTCATTATGGATGTTTTGGTTCCTTTTCTGAAAGATATGTTCCGAATGGATATGATCCGGCTTTTAATTTTGAAGAGATGCTTAAAATAATGTCAGGAATAGAAGGACTTGAAGGTCTGGCGGTATGGTATCCGGGGCATCCTTATATAGAAAATCCTGGCAAACTAAAAAAGATTCTTTCTGATTATGGACTGAGGGTATCCGATATAGGTCCCGATTTATGGTCCGATCCTAAATTCAGATATGGGTCAATTTCATCCCCTGACTTGAAAATAAGGAAAGAAGCAATTAAGATGACCAAACATAATATTGATCTTGCCATAGAACTTGATGCTTATAGCCTTTCGCTGTGGCCCGCCCATGACGGATTTGATTATGTATTTCAGGCTGATTATTCAAAAGCCTGGGATTATATGATTGAATCAGTCAATGAAATAGCGTCTTATAATCCCAAAATAAAGATTGCTATCGAACCTAAACAAAAAGATCCAAGAGCAAAAGAGTATATCGAAGACTGCGGCAAGCTCATGTTTTTTATAAAGTGCCTAGATGTTGATAATGTGGGATGCGCACTTGATTTAGGGCATGCGCTATTTGCACAAGAAAGGCCTGCTGAATCTCTTGCACTTTACAATAAATACGGCAAACTTTATCAGGTACACTTAAATGATAATTACAGAGATGCTGATCCCGATCTTTTATTCGGTTCGATTAATTTTTGGGACACCCTTGAGATGTTTTACCAGCTTGGTAAAGCTGATTTTAAAGGCTGGCTCAATATTGATACAGTAACCCCAAGAAATGACAGGGGCAAAATGCTCAAGCTTGCCGTTAAATTTGTCAAAGACTTCGAAGCAATGGCAAACATCCTTCTGGAGCATGAAAATGAAATTGACGGCAATTTAAAGAACCATAACTATGTTGATAATATGCTGATGATAAGAGAACTTTTATTCGGGAAGATAGAAAAATAGTCAAAGGTCGTGGGCTAATAATCAAATCATTTTTTGAGCCGGTTTTTAAACGAATCTTTTTATTAAACGTTTACTTATTCGCAAAAATTTTATAAAATTATTTAAAATTAATCAAATACTTTGAATAAATATTCTAAAAATGATCAAGAAAAAAATTTTATATCAAAAATAAGCCAATTAATCCAGGAGCAGAGATGGTGCAACTAAGTTCAACTGAAAGAGTCATAAACACATTTGAAGGTAAAGAACTCGACAGGCTTCCGATATTTGACATAATCCATAATATAGATTTTATAGAGTATGTCAGTGGAGAAAAATTAACTGCTCAAAATGCTGAAGATATAACATGCAAAGCTGTACGCAATACTCTTGACCTTGTAAGACATTTCAGGGTTCCTGATTTCCTGGGCAAGATTGAAACAGAAGATGAGGACGGGTTTAAATACAGAGAAGAGTGGTGGACAAAACAAATAACCTATATTCCCATAAAAACTCTCCGGCAGGCAAAAGAAATTATGCTAAAGGATATTGATAGAATATATAAAGCCATTGACTTAAAAAAATTCTGTTTTCAGGCGCTGGAACAGGTCAACCTTTTTGGTGAATATTTTAGGGATCCAGAAGAGTTAAATATTGCTTTTGAAAGAGTCGCCGGGAAATTAGGCGACACAATGATGATTGCGCCTGAGACAGTTCCCGGTCTTTATACTGCTACTCACAGGTTTGGTTTCCAATGGCTCATATATGTATATTATGATTATCCTGATGTTTTTAATCAATATTATGATGCACTTGTTGATCATGAGCTTTTTAAGATAGACTGTTTTGGTCCTGCAAAGCTTTCAAAAGTTGCTATGGTTTCTGAAGCTGTAGCTTTTAATACAGGACTTTTATGGCCCCTGTCTTTTATAAAAGAAAATGTTTATCCAAGAATAAAGAAATGTATAGACAGATGGAAAAAATACGGATATTACGTTATCTATCACAGTGATGGCAACAAATGGGAAATTTGCCAGGATATTATAAAAATGGGAGCCGATTCAATAAATCCGTTTGAACCCCTGGCGACAATGGGCATAAAGAAGTTCAGGCAGCTTTATCCTGACACTGTTTGCGGTTCAATGATCGATTGCCAGGATTTGCTTGCATTTGGGAATCCCCGGCAGATTAAAGAAACTACGTTGAAAGCAATAGAAGATTCCGGTGGTGCAAGGACTCTTATTGGTTCTACCTCTGAAATTCATCCGGAAATAAAGATTGAAAATGCTTTGATGATGTATGAAACTGCCAGAAATTATTCACTTTAAATATTTATTTATCAAAAAAATAACTGTTTTTTTATGGATGAAATAAAAAAAAGATCAACAATTAAAGATATTGCACAGCATACAGGTTTTTCAATAGCTACGGTATCAAGAGTTCTTAATAAAAAAGGATTATTTTATAGCGCCAAAACCTTTGAAAAGATACAGAAAGCAATAAGGGAAATGGATTACCATCCTGATGTGATTGCAAGAGGTTTAAAGACACAAAAAACTTTTAATATAGCATTTCTGGAACCATGGATTTCAGATTTCTATTCCGAAGTTTTTTCAGGAGTACAGGATGCGGCAAATAAAGCAGGTTATTCGGTGGCTAATTTCAGTTCAAATTACAACATGGAACAGGAAAAAAGAAATATTAACACAATACTGTCAAACAGAATTGACGGTGTCATCATTTCATCGGCAATCCTGGATAAGCAGAACCTGGTAAAAATCATGGAGCAAAAGGTTCCCTTTGTTACCATAGAAAAGATTGTTAATGATTCTTTAACATCCTGCATAACTATAAAAAACAGGGAAATATCGAAGAAAGCCATAGAATACCTGATAAATCTGGGGCACAAAAAGATCGGTTTTGTCTTTAAACCTCTGGATATGGGTAATCTGATATACAGGTTTAAGGGTTATAAAGAGGCACTTTCTGATAATGGATTAACCTTGGATGAATCTATTGTTTTTATCGATGAAATATTCAGGGGGGAGAGATATTCTGCATATTATGATTTTACAAAAAAAAATTTGGAAAAAATAAAATCCTGTACGGCATTATTTATAACTTCTGATGAAGCTGCGCTCGCCGTCATGAAAGCGTTGAGCGATGAGAGCATAAGCGTCCCTGATGGTATGTCTATTGTAGGTTTTGATGGCCTGGATATGTCAAAATATTTAATTCCCAGCATTACCACCATAGTGCAGCCAAGATATGAAATGGGATTTAAGGCCATGGAGTTATTGCTGGATTTAATTGATGGTAAAAATACGGGAAATATTGAACTTAAAGCTGAATTATTAATAGGGGAATCGACTTGTAAACCAAATAAAAAAAAGAAAGCTGAATAATAAAAGCAAGTTTTTAATAAGTGCAGCCTTTTATAAAAAGGAGGAAAATAATTTATGATTGAAGTTAATAATAAAATAGACTTTGAAATAAATTATATAGAGATTGAAAAAAGAAAAGAGCGGATAAGGAAAATATGGCAATACAAACAGGTTGACCATATACCTATTGGTATTTATATAATAGATAATAAAGAGAGATTTACCAGAAAAGAAAGAGAAACAGAAAAGAAAAAAAACTTACGGTTTGACCTTAATTCAATTAAAAAATCACTGTCTCTGCTGTCTGATGATTATATACCTTTTTTAAAACCTGAAGTCGGGTGCACCACAGTTCCAACAATCTTAGGATGCAAAGTAAGCTATACTGAACAATTTGAAAACTACTCTACTGTAAAAGAACCAATTATTCATAGCATAGAAGATCTTGAAAGGCTGGATATACCACGAGATGAAAATGAAATAATAAAAAAAGGTCTTATGCCGGGAAATCTTGAAAAAATTGATTATTATAAGGCTGTGACAAAAGGCTCAATCGATATGACAGGTATTGACATCGGAGGAGTGCTGTGTGGTTCCGTGGATTTGATGGATTCAAATCTGTTTTATATGTCACTTATTTTTTTATTAAAAGGTTTGCTGAATTATCTAGAAAAATTATCAAATTTATATGTGAAAGTCCAGGAGATTCTAACCGGTGAAATTGGTGATTTAAATAAAATGACGAACATCGATTGGGATGTATCCTGGTATCCTGAAGGTCATAAAGGTTATTTAAGTGATGATCCCTGCGCTAATTTCGGAATAAGCACTTTTGAAACATTCAGCAAACCTTTTAATAAAAAAATATATGACAGATTTGGTTATGGCGGGTTTCATAATTGCGGTCCTCATCCCTGCGCATCTGCCTATATTCAATATGATGAAAAAGATGCCGGCAAAAAAGTAAAAGCTGTAAACTGCTCATTGCAGTTTACTTATAAGGAATTGGATAAATACATTTCGACTTTCAGCGGAAGTGAAACTATATTATATTTTTTATTCGAGGAGGAGTTTTATGATCCAAAGAAGGCAATTGAATTATACAGGGAGCTTACAGATAAAGGGATAAAATACAATGTCGTCTGCGTACCTTCTTATCCTCTTGATGCTTCTTCACATAGCGATGACGATATAAGAGATATTTACAAAGAATTTTTAAAAATAAGTAAAGAATATGCATTATCGCTTAATCTTGGATAATTGTTCTTTTGCATAAGTTTATCCAGGAGTTATCGCAAAAATCAATATCTGTCACCACATCTAAAAAGTATCCGAAAGTTATCCGAAAGTTATATTGACAATTTACATGATAAGAGTAAAATTATTATAAATTATCAAAAAGAATCATTATAATACATAATAATAATCCATTAACCTAAAACCAAACCAATAATTTTTAATTTAAATAAGACAGGAGGTGATTTATAAAGATTAAGTTTATCCTTATGTTTTTTAAATTTATAAATCGAAAGGAAAAGCAATGAAAAAATTTTGGGTATTTTTATTAATTGCGATTTTTTCAGTTTCCATGGTGGGGGTTGGAGTAGGTTGCAAAACCGGCGGAACCACTGTTACAGAAACTGCTGCTGTCGAAACAACCGCAGCCGCAACGACAGCAGCTTCAGAGACAACTGCAGCTGAAACTAAAACCAGTGAAGTTGGCGAGCCATCTTCACCTATAAAAATAGTTGTTTGGGACTGGCAGGCAGGTACCGCAGCATATGATAATGCACTTAATGAAATCAACAGTAATTATAATAAATTGCATCCAAATGTTACTATTGAAAGAACAGCTTACAACTTATCTGA
>JAMCQQ010000071.1 GCA_023379515.1 Actinomycetota bacterium | reverse complement strand
GTTGTTGATATTTTGTATCGTATTCGGCAATTTTTCCAAAATATCCAATCTCGATACTTTCCAAATTACCTTCGAACATGCCGGCAAAAAAACTGCCCATATTTTCACAAAGCTCAAAAAATGGAGAAATTGCTTCAAGGACTTCCGGCCCTATTGCCGGAACATTTACCGCAAATTTTGCCATTTTCCCATTCAAAATATCAACAACCTGTTCCGCAATCATTATACCTGCTCTGTCCTGAGCTTCATCAGTTGAAGCTCCCAAATGCGGTGTGCAGATAACCTTGTCAATATTAAATACGGGGGAACTCTGGCATGGCTCATTTTCAAAAACATCCAGTGCTGCTCCTCCGATCTGTCCATCATTTATTGCATCCGCAAGATCTTTTTCTAATATGATGCCCCCTCGAGCCGCATTTATTATTATTGTTCCCTTTTTCATTTTGTAAAATTCTTTTTTATTAAACATTCCAACCGTATCTTTATTCTTTGGCAGATGAATAGTTATAAAATCAGATATCTTATACAAGGCATCCAAGTCATCTGCTCTCTCGATTCCAAGGGAAGAAAATTTTTCATCAGCGGTAAATGGGTCAAATGCTGTTACTTTCATACCCAGCCCGATAGCTTTTTTTGCAACAAGATAACCAATCTTGCCAAAGCCTATTATACCAAGAACTTTGCCCTCGATTTCTATGCCTTTATATTTTGATTTTTCCCATTTTCCGGCTTTTGTGGAAAAATTTGCTTCAGGAATTTTTCGCGCGAGTGCCATCATTAATCCGATGGCGTGCTCTGCAACCGAAACACTATTGCTGCCTGGCGCATTTACGACAACTATTCCTTTTTTTGTAGCTGCACTTACATCAACATTATCCACTCCGACTCCCGCTCTTCCAATTACTTCCAGGTTATCAGCGGCTCCGATTACTTCTGATGTCATTTTAGTGGCACTTCTGATTATTATTGCATTGTAATCTTTGATTACTTTTTTAAGTTCGTCCGGAGAAATCCCTTTTTTCAGGTCCACTGCAAACTTCTCATCAAGCATTTTTTTGGCATTTTCTGAAATGCCGTCAGTGACAATTATTTTTTTCTTCATAAAATCACCATTCTGCTAATTATAAATTATTGATTGAAATTATTTACATTTTCAAATATGTATGCTCCGGCCATGGAATTAAAAACTACAAATTCAGATAATTATTTTCCATAAATACTTTTTCAACCTCAATAATCCCTGCACCAAGTTCAAATTTCCAACCTTGTTCCTTAAGGGCAAATTCAAGGGCCGATATTGCAACAAGAACATCGAAAATTCCTACATAACCAAGATGGCCAATTCTGAATATCAAACCCGTCAGTTTGCCCTGACCACCTGCGACAGTAACTCCATATTTGACACGCATTGTTTTGGTCAGAAGCTTTCCATCGATTCCTTCAGGCACATTTATTGATGTAACAGAAACACCCCTCTTTTCCGGATCTTTCACAAGCAGCTCAAGCCCCAATTTCTCACATGCTCTCTGTACCACCAGGGCCAAAGTTCTGTGCCTTTTATAAACATTCTCCCTACCCTCCTCAAAGAACATATCAAGCGCCTTATTCATGGCTACAATTATTGAAATTCCCGGGGTCCATGGAGTCTGGGGTGGAGTTTTTTCTATATATTTTTTGGCAGCAACAAGATCAAAATAAAACTTTGGAATATTAGATTTTTCTATAGCTTCCCATGCCCGGTGGCTTATGCTTATAAAAGAAATGCCGGTCGGGGCGCTAAGAGCTTTCTGCGAACCACCGCACACTATGTCAAGGTTCCATTCATCAACCTTTAGCTCGGATGCCCCAATCCCGCTAATTGCATCCACTATCATCAGAACAGGGTAACCCTTTACTATTTTACTTATTGCCTCTATATCATTTAAGACTCCGGTAGATGTTTCACTCTGCTGGACCAATACGCCTTTTACATCCGGATTTTCGTCAAGAGCTTTCTTGACATCTGCAGGATTTGCGGTATCACCCCATTCATAATCAAGTGCAATTACATTAAGTCCGAATTTAGTGCTGATCTTTTTAAATCTCTCTCCAAAATTACCTACATTTATTACAAGGACCTTGTCGCCAACTGAAAAAGCATTTGTTACAGCAGCTTCCATGGCCCCTGTTCCGGATGAAGTAAGAACCAATACATCATTGCTTGTCTGCATGAATTTTTTTAACTTGTCTGTAACTTCAATAAAAATTTTTGAAAATTCCGGAGATCTGTGATGCAGCAATGGTCTGCCGTGTTCCATCAATACCTCTTCAGAAATTGGTACGGGCCCCGGGGTCATAATATAGTTCTTTCTCATTTGGACTCCTTTCTTAATTAATTGTTAGAAATTTTTTCAATAATTACTTTTTACTTCCTCTGCTGCAGGCAATCTTTCCAGTTCTGATAAGCTCAAGAATACCGTAGGGTTTAAGCATATCTTCAAGTCCCTGAATCTTGCTGTTATTGCCTGTGATTTCAATTATCAACGATTTCTTGGCTACATCAACAATATTTGCCCTGAAAATATTAATAATTTCAAGAATCTCAGCTCTGGTGTTATTATCTGCACAAACTTTTATAAGCACCAGTTCTCTTTCCACAATATTGGAAGGATCCAGTTCCTGTATTTTTATAACATTTATCAGCTTATACAATTGTTTTATAACCTGCTCTATGCCGTGTTTCTCAGCATCTACAACTATAGTAATCCTTGAAATTTTTTCATCTTCAGTAGGGCCGACAGCAAGACTTTCTATATTAAATCCTCTCCTGCTGAACAGTCCAGAAATTTTAGCAAGAACACCTGCCTTATTTTCGACCAGTACCGAAATTATATGATTTTGATTCATTAGGCTCACCTGTAATTAATTATAAAATTCTAAATATTATATTTACTCAAACTCAAGCATCTGGTTTATGGAAGAGCCTGCAGGGACCATCGGATAAACATTTTCTTCCCTGTCTATCCAGAAGTCCACCACTACTACATTGTCAATGGACAACGCTTTTTTTATAGTTTCTTCAACCTGCGATTTTTCCGTAACCCTGAAACCAACTCCTCCGTATGCTTCAATCAATTTCACAAAATCAACACTGTTTTGAATAGATGTATGTGAATATCTTTTATTATAAAAGAACTCCTGCCACTGCCTGACCATACCGAGATAGCCATTATTCAAAATCATGACTTTTACGGGAATTTTGTTGAAAACAGCGGTGGCAAATTCCTGTGAAACCATCTGAATGCTGCCATCTCCTGCAATATCAATTACTGTTTTGTCGGGCTTGCCAACCTTTGCTCCGATAGATGCAGGCAGTCCGTACCCCATTGTGCCGAGGCCGCCGGAAGTTATAAAAGTCCGCGGCTGGCTAAATTTATAAAATTGTGCGGTCCACATCTGATGCTGCCCTACTTCAGTACAGATTATTGCATCACCTTTAGTGATTTCATAAATTTTCTCAATTACATACATCGGTTTTATACCTTTGGAGCCCTTGTCATATTTCAAAGGAAAATCTTTTTTAAGATTTTTTATTGTTTTTAACCATTCGCTTCTATCCGGAAAACCTTTTTTATCCATTAACTCTTTGTATCTTATTTTTAAATCCTGGATAACTGTTTTTGCATCACCAACAATGGGAATATCGGCTTTTACATTTTTTCCTATCTCGGCAGGATCTATATCGGTATGAATAATATCAGCATTTTTTGCAAATTCTGATAGCTTGCCAGTTACTCTGTCATCAAACCTTGCGCCGATTGCAATTATAAGATCTGCATCCATAAAAGCCAGGTTAGCATACTTGGTCCCGTGCATTCCGGCCATACCGAGAGAAAGCCCATCTTCATCAGGGAACCCACCTTTTCCCATCAAGCTTGTAATTACCGGAATTTTTGCATATCTTGCAAAATCTGCAAGTTCCAAGCTGGCTCCTGATATTATTATTCCTCCACCTGCAAAAATAACAGGTTTTTTACTCTCGAAAATTCTTTTTGCTGCTTGAATTATCTGTTTCGAATTACCTTTATAAGTAGGCTTATAACCTTCAAGTTTTAATTCAACCTTTATATTTTCCTCAATCAGGCTTTTCGATACATCAACTGGTATATCTATCAATACAGGTCCAGGTCTTCCAGTGGAAGCAATATAAAAAGCTTCCTTAATAACAACAGGCAGTTCCCTGACATCCTTGATCAGGTAATTATGTTTGGTAATCGGCGCTGTTATACCGGTAATATCCGCTTCCTGAAAAGAATCCGTACCTATTAAATTTGTTTCAGCCTGCCCGGTGATTGCAACCATGGGAATTGAATCCATATAAGCACAGGCGATGCCGGTTATTAAATTTGTTGCTCCCGGACCGGATGTCGCAACGCAGACACCTGTTTTCCCCGTTGCTCTTGCGTAACCATCTGCAGCATGGGCGGCACCTTGCTCATGACGAACCAATATATGCCTTATATCACTGTCAAAGATGGCATCATAAATTGGAATAACTTTGCCGCCAGGAAAACCGAAAATAACCTCGACGCCTTCTTCCTTCAGACATTTTATTAACATCTGGGCACCATTAATCTTTCCCATTTTTTTAACCCCTTATAAGTTAGTAACAACTTTATAACAATTGAATTTTGTTGATTATAACATTTATTTTACTCTAAAACAGCCCCTTTTGATGCTGATGTAACAAGTTTTGCATATCTGTAAAGATAACCTTCTTGAACCTTAAGCTCGGGTGGCTTCCATTTCTCCTTCCTTTTAGCTAATTCCGAATCACTGACGAGAGCATTTATCTTGTTATTGCTTATATCTATCTCGATAATATCCCCTTCTTCCAGTAATGCTATAGGACCCCCGGCTTGAGCCTCAGGTGAAATATGACCTATCGAGGCACCTCTTGTAGCTCCCGAAAATCTTCCATCGGTAATAAGAGCGACATCCTTGTCCAGGCCCATTCCGGCCAATGTTGATGTTGGGGTAAGCATTTCTCTCATCCCCGGGCCACCTTTTGGTCCCTCATACCTGACGACAACTACATCACCTTTAATTATTTTTCCGTTAATAATAGCATCCTGTGCATCTTCTTCACTATTAAATATTCTTGCCTTGCCGCTATGGTTCATCATACGAGGATCAACAG
>JAMCQQ010000070.1:4177-4460 GCA_023379515.1 Actinomycetota bacterium | reverse complement strand
CCCCTACATACCAGAAAAAAATTCAGAAATTTCTATATTAATCATATAGTGGGTAGTATTGCCAGTAATGGCTACAGGCGACATTTATGCCAAGTACACTTAGACTCAGTCCCTGAACTTGGTTACTTTAATGATAGTAAGCCCTTCTCTTATGGTGTTCTATGGGTCAAAACACCTCGCATGAGCGCAGGTATACCCTATTATTATTATTATTATTATAACCATTTTTTTCATTTTAAGGCCAAAAGCCAACTAAAAATGATAAAATATTTTAGAAAAAATT
>JAMCQQ010000070.1:0-4167 GCA_023379515.1 Actinomycetota bacterium | reverse complement strand
TTACTATCATTAAAGTAACCAAGTTCAGGGACTGAGTCTAAGTGTACTTGGCATAAATGTCGCCTGTAGCCATTACTGGCAATACTACCCACTATATGATTAATATAGAAATTTCTGAATTTTTTTTCTGGTATGTAGGGGGGGGGGGGGGGGAGAGAAAAATTCACATGCCCTCTGTAGCACCATATCCTTCGCTGACGTGGAATTTTAAAAAACATTTTTGCATCCACTGCCACACTTCAACAGACGTCGGGGCTCCTTTCAGGATAAATTATTATTATTATTATTATTATTATTATTATAACCATTTTTTTCATTTTAAGGCCAAAAGCCAACTAAAAATGATAAAATATTTTAGAAAAAATTCTTAGCATCGTACCCACTTTCGATTTTATCATTTTTAGCATCGTACCCACTTTCTATACATATTTAACCTGGATTTGATAATTCGGAGTATTTATCTTGGCATCCGAATCGATTTCTGAATTATTTTAAAATTTGCAATCTAAATTGCAAATATTGCAAATCTAAATTGCAATCATTGCAAATTTTGGCGGGAACAATTTTTTCGGACAACACTAAATATCAGAGAACGCGGTAAAAAGGGAGTGAAGAATTCCTTTTTGGGGTTCTTTTCATTTTTTTTTCATCGGAAAAAAAGTAAAAGATAAAGAGAAATTGATTTTTAAAGTTTCTTTGCAATTCTAATTGCAATCGAAATTGCAATTTTGAATTATATCCACACGTGAGTTTTTTTCACAATTGTTCAAAAATATCACCGTAAATCATCTTCTATTTTGAAAAGCAAGTAAAAAATTATAAATCCAATTGTCGAAAAATAGAAAATTTCATTTCATAAACAATTTTTGTAAGTGAACTTTATGAGCCTAATTTATACTTAAGAATTAGAGGCATAATAAATTGGTTTTGGCCTTAAATGAAAAAAACGGTTATATTATTATTATTATTATTATTATTATTATTATTACAGTTATCTCAAAGAGATAGTCTTGAATTTAATTTAAACAACCATGAAAAAAAATATACCCCCAGTGGCTACACTATTAAGATTAACCCCAAAGTAATCTACTATCTCACTTCGTGCTCTCTGTTTAATCGATTTTTTTAGTCCCTTCCTTTTCAAAACTAACTGGTTGTGAGTCTTTAAAGTATTGTCCTCTTTTTTGTCTTCGATGCTGTCACTATCATTCATATCCCATTCCCCATTTCTTATTTTTTCGGCGATGTATGTTTCAATCTTGGCTTTGTAAATGGCATACAACATATTCCAAATTCTAATCCAAGTTAATCCTGATTTACAATAAAAAATACACAGGTTCTCAAATACCTAGGTGGTGCAGAAAATGAAGTTGGGGAAGCTGCTCGAAGTTCTTCAAAAAAGTGCTCCATTTCACCTATTAGTTAGCACCAAGTAATAAATTAAGTTCGTGACCGGTACCTGAAAAGAAAATCACATGGCCACCAGAGGCAAGAGCACTGTACACTAAAAATCGCTGGGTCGAATAAGCAAGTGGTTCATACGCAAAGATAACTGCTGGAAACATTGAATCTTGAGAAAACTCAGCAGCCAATGTCGCATTGTCAATCATAACGGCCTTGGGTGTCCCTGTTGAGCCTAGTGATGAATAATGATAACAGAAAAGAGCAATTTCATACCTGAGGAAAAAATTAGAGTCATGATATCTTTTGGGTAACAAGGTTTGATGTCAATTAACTCATTACTTGCGCCTATCAACTCTTGCCAATCGTACAATCGAATGCCTGGAGAATTTAAGAATTGAATCACGAATTAATTTCTTTCTTCCTACCTGAGATAAAAGGATTTATTGTAGGTTGTTCACTCACAATAATGACTTGCTCTAATTTGTTGTAGCCAATTTTAATAATAGCATCCCGTAAAATGTGCATTGATGATAAAGTACAAACCTGTTAATAGTTAAAACCTATGAAGAGAATTAAATATCTCTATATATTATTATTATTATTATTATTATTATTATTATTATTATTATTATTATTATTATTATAACTAACTGCAGCAGAAACACTAGTTTGATTGAGGATGGCGGCGAGCGTATTTATAGTAGTGGTCACTGCAACTGGCACCGAAACATGCCCCGCAAAAGCACATGCAAAATCACATACTATCCATTCTAAAAGTAAATATAATGCCAATTATGGTCAAGTATGGAAAAACCTGGACAATTCTCACAAAAAATAAGAATAAAAGAACGAGGAGGCAGGGTGTTATTCCAATGTGATTGCAACGTTCTGGCTTGAAGTGATACATCGCTATATTCTAACCATCCTTGCCCATTTCTGTAATATTAACGACAAATAGAAAAGAATAGAATAGAATAGAATAGAATACTTTTTCTTCAAGCAAACCCCATCATTCAGGCAAATGTGGTTCCAAATAGATTCAGCAAATCCTGCCTTAGACGTTTGGATGGCTTTCCTTTTCGTTAAAAATATTTACAACAAAACTATTACAAAAGGATTACAAATAGATACATTTTATGAGGAAAGCTCATCTTATGGGTGGCATGTAAGTGAGAAAGGGATTTATTATTCCAGCAAGTACGACACATATCAAAAGATGCATATCGTTGTCCTAAATGTTAAGATGAAAAAGTTTAAAAGGATGTAAAAGAATGATTCAATATTATTTAAAAACAAAACCATCTCTTCTGATTGTGGAACATGTAACACAATGCACTCGATCTGATCCAATTTTGCCGGAGCAAATATCACAAACAAAGTAATAACGATCATTTCCATCATGATTCTCTTCTTTTTTGAAAGTATCTGTATTAGTAATGTGAGTCTCTCCGGAGTTGCTTGAATTTCCCATGTTATAGATATATATTCATGGTGAAACGAAACAAATCTAACTTAGATGAAGATTCACCAAAACGGCTCCTGACACGTGCAAATTTTGAAAGCGTTGCGCCCTGCAGGCTCAATAAGAAATCTGACCAATGATTAATTTTAATCCAAATTTTCGTTGGGAAATCGAGTTTTTAAAAAATATTTCAACCTTAAATATTCTTTTTTATTCGCAAATAGATGATATTTCTTTAAAAGTGAGGTAGTATTTTCTCTTTAATTACAGTTTTGGGTGAGATTTTTTATTTTAAAACTAAAATTTAGGTGTGAAACTTTGGTATTTGAAATCGATGGAAAAGAAATTAACAAAATCTCCCTTGATCAGTTTAGAGTTAAGCAAATGGAAAAAATACAATGGCCTGATCACTTGCAGATCAAGATTCAAATCTATCCTCTTCAAAATAACGACTATTCCTATATTCAGGTACCTTACTATCTGGAGTAGACAATATGTGTGATTATTTATCGTCTAGAATCGTTGGTCTGAAGAGCTCCCTCAAATTCCTCAGCTTCAACAATTGTTTTGTAAATTTTGTCATCAATCATTACTTGCAGAAAAGCAAGGAAATTTTGAAAAAGTGCAAAGATTGCCTGGGTATTTGAAAAGACTTACTTGATTTTTTCTTTGCATTTTTAAACTCCAACCTCTCCTTCATTAAACATTCAGACTTCATTGGGAGGAAATTAAAGATGCTTGGTGGGTATGTGCCTGCAATGCTACTGCACTGGAACAATCACCATCAATTCCAAAAGGATTTATTCGCGCTCGAGTCGGTATGAGTTATTTGAAGCTGACTTATGATTTTTCCTTTACTAGACCCTTTCTTTATGTTTCTTTATGTTCGTGATCTGCAATTGCCTTTTCCAATTATTTTAGGTCGACTTTTATTATCCGAAAGCTATGTACTTATTCATAAAGACAACCTCTCCTCTCTTTGAGACCAATGAGACTATTGCATTGACTACATTGGACAGGAAGCCATTCTTGGGGTTGCATCTCATGAGAATCTAATTTAGTCAGTTCAATATGGTAAAGATATCATTTTTCTTGATTTCAGCGTGATATACTTGGTTTATATTTAGGGGTAGAAGTGGGTTGATTCTCGAGGCGATCTAGTAAAGCCTTATCCTTTTCATTCAGCGTGAGTGATAGAGAGGAGAGGTTGTCTTTATGAATAAGTACATAGCTTTCGGATAATAAAAGTCGACCTAAAATAATTTTCAAATTTGGAAGCATAAAACTATCACCAATTTAAC
>JAMCQQ010000069.1 GCA_023379515.1 Actinomycetota bacterium | reverse complement strand
GTCGAGCCATTCATTATAAAACCGGATTTTATAACGGATGGAGACATAATAAAAGTCGGAGATATTCAATTCAAGCTAATGGGTGCGCCGGGTCATACGCCCGGTTCGATATGTTTATATTCAAAAATAGAAAAGGCTTTATTTTGCGGGGATTTAGTTTTTGAGGGCGGAGGAGTTGGCAGGACAGATTTTAAATATTCTTCGGAAAAAGATCTTTGGGAATCAATTGATAAAATTTCGAAATTGCCCGGGGATACAGTTATTCATCCGGGTCATGGTGAATCATTAAGGGTAAAAGATTTAAAATTTGCTACAATATAAATATGCTGCTTGGGCTTTTAATATTTGCTTTTATTGCCAGTTTTTTCTTAGCAAAACTTGAAATTCAAATCGAAGGGAAAAACGGTTGGGCGAGAGATTTACCGACCTGGAAGAAAAAGAATATTTTAATTTCTAAAATTATTGGAGACTATTATTTAACAGGTTATCATACCTGGTTAGTTCTAACTTTACTGGTGTTTCTTAATTTCCCTTTTTTTATAGGTTTTCCATGGAGTTTATCGCTTGAAATTAAAATCCTTGCTGTGTTTTTTTTCGGAGCATGCATGGAAGATGTTTTCTGGATTTTACTAAATCCAGATTACGGAATAAAAAAATTTAATAAAAAGTACATTACGTGGCACAAGCAGTGGGTAGGATTTATTCCCGCTTTCCATTTGAAATATGTTATCATCGGAGAAATTCTTCTTATTTTAAGTTACTTATTTTAAGTTTACCTGGTTGCTTTATTTATACTATAATATAGTCATGAATGGTGGTTTGACACGTTTTGCGTGGCTTTCTATTACTGCTGCCATAGTAACAATAGGCTTAAAAGCATTTGCTTACTACGTTACCGGCTCCGTAGGGCTTTTGTCCGATGCGTTGGAATCTATTGTTAATTTGGTCGCAGCTTCTTTTGCGCTTCTTATGTTAAAGTGGGCAGCAAAACCTCCTGATGAGGACCATATGTACGGACATAATAAGGCAGAATATTTTTCGAGTATAATTGAAGGGATACTTATTGTTGTGGCTGCGGTTAGCATCATATATACCGCAACAGACCGCTTGTTTCATCCGCGTGGAATAGAACAGGTTTTTCTTGGGCTTTTTATATCCTCATTTGCGTCTTTAATAAATTTTGTCGTTGCATATTCTCTTCTTAAAGCAGGCAAAAAGTATCACTCAATAACATTAGAAGCAGACGCGCATCATTTATTTACAGATGTCTGGACATCTATTGGTGTAATAGTAGGAGTTTTTGCTGTTTCAGTAACAAAAATAAATGCTTTAGACCCAATTATTGCTATACTCGTTGGATTAAACATTGTTTATACCGGCATAAAAATTATGAAGAGATCGGTAATGGGATTTATGGATGTCTCTATTTCAAAAGAAGAGCAGGCAATTATTATAAAAATTTTTAATGATTATGAAAAATCGGGATTAAAATTTCATGGGCTTAGAACAAGGCAATCTGCTGCAAGACGCTTTATTTCTTTCCACGTTTTATTTCCGGGAAAATGGAGTGTTCAAAAAAGCCACAATTATGCGGAGAAAATAGAATGCGATATTAGAAAATCCATTCCTAACGTCACAGTAACAACACATTTGGAACCGGTTGAGGACAGAAAATCCTGGAATGATGAGGGAATTGATAAAACCTAATATTTTTATGTTCTGTAATGGCAACCAATACTTTGTTTGTTTTCCCAGGCTGCTTCCGTAACCAGAACAGCAGTTCTTGCAATATTCCGAAGGCCTAAAAGGTTATCTGAAATTTTACTATTATTATAAAACTGATCGATTGAACGTTCAATATGTCCAAGCTCAATTCTTGCTCGGGCAAGTCTTGAGGTAGTCCTTTCCAAACCAACATAGTTCCACATTATACTTTTTATTGTTTGAAGATCATGTGAAATTAAGGAAGGATCTGCGCTAATGCTTTCTGAATATTGCCACGGACTGACATCTTTCCAAAAATTAACTTTAGTATTTTTAATCGATGTCTTTATTGACTTGGTTGCTCTTACAGCCCAAACAAGACCTTCTAAAAGAGAAGTGCTTGCAAGACGATTGGCCCCATGCAATCCGGTGCAAGCCACTTCACCTATAGCATATAAATTTTTGATTGTTGTTTCTGCAGTTTCTATATTTGTATAAATGCCTCCACAGGAATAATGTGCGGCGGGAACAACCGGAACCAGATCTTTTGCAATATCTATTTCATATTTAAGAAGTGTTTCTCTAATAGTTGGGAAGCGTTCAATTATTTTTTTCTCTGGTATATAAGATCTTAAATCCAAATAGACATTATTGGTGTTGGACGAAAGCATTTCTTTATAGATGGATCGGGCAATAATATCCCGTGTTGCCAAGTCTTTTTTCTTATTATACTTTTGCATAAACGGTTCTCCCCTGGAATTTACCAGCTTTGCTCCTTCTCCTCTGGCTGATTCGGTGATCAAAAACCTTGGAGCTTCGGTATGATAAAAAGTTGTCGGGTGGAACTGAATATATTCAAGGTTTAATATCCTAGCTCCTGCTCTTTGGGCCATAGCTATACCGTCTCCTCTTGCTCCCTCCGGATTAGAAGTAAATTCATAAATCTGACCCAAGCCACCTGTTGCCAGAATTGTTTTTTTGGCAAGACAAGTCATTACTTTGCCTGTTTTTTGATCAAGAAGATAAGCGCCAATGCAAGAGAGCGGTTCGTAAATAGAAAGTTTTTCTGTAGAATGATGCGATGGAGTTAGTAAATCTATAGCAGTTGTTTCTTTTAAAATTTGAATATTAGGATGATTTAATACTGCTTTTATAAGTGCTTTTTCTATTGCCGACCCTGTGTTGTCCGTATGATGAATAATTCGTCTGGTATTATGACCCCCTTCTTTTGTTCTATCTAAAGCGCCATTTTTATAGTCGAAATCTACGCCGAGTTTTTCAATTAAAATATTTTTTACAAATCTTGGTCCCTCCTTGTCAACAATTTCTGCTGCTTTCAGGTTACTTATTCCTGCTCCTGCTTTAAGAAGGGGGTGATAATACCA
>JAMCQQ010000068.1 GCA_023379515.1 Actinomycetota bacterium | reverse complement strand
TACATTTATTTCACTGCTTTTTATCTTTCTCATAAGCTTTCTTTACATTCTTGCTTTGAAATCAATTTTTGGAATTGAAGCGCCTCCCAGCAAAATAGACGAGCTCGTTGCCAACAGGAATATTTCAAGCAATATTTTGATTATCGTTACTGCAGTGGTGGCACCTTTTTGTGAAGAAATCTATTTCAGGGGATTTCTGTATCCTGCTTTTAGAAAAAATTTCGGTGTACTGGTCGCGTTATTCCTATCCTCCTTTTTATTTTCTTTGGCTCATCTTGAGCTATACAGCTTTATACCAATCATGGTAATTGGCTGGCTGCTGGCTTATATATATGAAAAAACAAAATCCATTTTTACTGTGATTTTTCTGCATTCTGTATACAACCTCATACTTATTTCAATACTTCTGGGCAAGATTAATTTTCTAAAATTATATTGATTTTATAGTTAGGAACAATTTCTTTTAATTAAATTCAATGATTGTACGGGAATTTTTATGAATTAAATT
The DNA here is from genome assembly GCA_023379515.1 of Actinomycetota bacterium. Next base: position 2,477 of record JAMCQQ010000068.1, on the reverse strand, counting down.
ATAAATATACATTACTATTTTAATAGAGTTTCTTTTGATATATAATTTCACCCATTAGCTTATGCAACTAATTAATAAAAGATTAACTAAAACAAAGGAAAAAATATGCTTAAAAAAAGTAAGTTCCCTGGGTTGTTAATTGTTTTTATGGTGGTATCTGCGCTTGTCTTGAGCCTTAGTATCACGCCATTGTTTGCGGCTGCAAACACAAAAGTTGAAGAATTCGTAACAAGGTTTTACGCCAATGCCCTCGAAAGGCAGCCTGATACTGCAGGTTTAAATAGCTGGGTCAGCCAATTGGCTGCAAAGAAAATTACCGGTGCCCAGTTTGCAAGCGGCATTATCTTCAGCGCTGAATTCACTGCAAAGAATAAAAGTAATGAAGAATTTGTAACCATCTTATTCAGGACCTGTTATAACAGGGAACCTGATGCAGCTGGATTTGCCAACTGGGTTAATTTATTGAACACGGGCCAGTCAAGGCAGTTTGTCCTTGCGGGCTTTACAAATTCTCAGGAATTCAAGAATATTTGTGCCTCTGCAGGTATTAAAGCTGGACAGCTTGATCCCGGAGCCGGACTGCCAACGATCCAGGTAAGCAAGACAAGGCTTCCAATACTTGCCATGCATGGTGTTGAACCCGTTCCGTCAGGAAAATATGAACTCAGCTCTGCAGCTTTCGAGTACCTTTTAAGTACACTTAAATCTTACGGTTATAAAACAGTATCTCTTATGGATGTATTGGCATATTTTGATAAAGGAAAAAAGCTGCCGGCAAAACCGATTATTATTTCCATGGATGACGGATACCAGAATCTCTATACTAATGCCTTTCCTCTTGCAAAAAAATATGGTTTTAAATTTACTGTATTTCTTATAACCGGTCTTATTGGTGATAATGAAGCAACAAGAAGGATCAATGAATTTGATGCCGGTGTTAATGGCATACCTACCCGTCCGATGCTTATCTGGCCGGAAATTCAACTTATGAGCAAGAATGGTTTCGAATTCCAGTCCAATACCTGGGGTCATGAAGTCTCTTCCGATCTTGATGCTGCTGCAATACAGCAAACCCTGAAACAGTCAAAAAGTGATATTGAAGTAAAGCTTGGAAAACCATGTGTTTTTGTTGCATGGCCGCATGATGCATTTTCTGAAGAAGCTATTTCATTGCTTGCTTCTTCAGGTTACAGGGGTGCCTTAAGGGCTTATGGTGGAGTTGAAGATTTAAGCACAATAAACATGCACAATATCCTAAGACTCAACATTGATGGAACAATTAATCCTGTAGATTATGCAAGCTATATAGGATTGCAATAATTTTAAAGACTTACATTTTGCAACTTGATTTATTGGCGGAACTTAAAAACTTTTAAGATCCGCCAATATTTTTTATAAGCTATATAAATCTTCTAGGATCGGTATTTATATCCACAATAACAGGTTTATCCATGGAAAGAGCTTTCTCAGTGGCTGCAGCTAAATCCTCAGGGTTCACTACCTTTATTCCTACACCTCCGCAGTTCTCAGCATATTCTGCAAAATCACAATTATGAAGGTCAGTTTGCCAGTTAGGGTACCTTTCGACTTTTTGCTCCTGCATAATCATACCTAACTGTTTATTGTTAAACAGAAAAACTTTTACCGGCAGCTCATATTTAACTGCTGTCAAAAAATCTCCCATAACCATTGAAAATCCGCCATCACCGGTTATGCAGATAACATCTTTATCAGGATAAATCAGCTGGGCAGCCAGAGCTCCCGGTAAACCACTGCCCATTGAGGCGATATAACCCGACATAATCATTTTTTGAGTTTTTTTCATCCAGAAATTTCTGCCGAACCACCAGCCGTTTTCACCTGTGTCCAACGATATGATTGCATTATCGGATATTTTTTCGTTGAGCACTTTTATTATATATTGCGGTCTTATAGGATTACTTGTCGGGTCAGCTTCCTTTTCCAGCAGATCCAGCCATTCTTTTTTTAATCTTATTATTTCAGCCAAATATTCATCATTTTTCTTTACCTTTACTTCTTTTATCAAAGCTGGTATTACCTCGGAACAATTTCCCCATAAACCAACTTCTGCAGGGTAATTTTTAGCAATCATAAGAGGGTCTATATCAACCTGAATTGTCCTTTTTTCCGGGATTTGAGTCATATCCGAAAATGAACAGCCAAAGATAATTAATAAATCAGCTTGCTGAACAAGCTTTGCTGCACATGTCGAACCAATGCCGCCATGACTGCCTGCATATAATTGATGGCTCTCATTTATTATTCCCTTCCCTCTGAATGTTGTAACAATGGGGGCCGTAATTTTTTTAGCAAACTCCAGTAAATTTTCCCCATTTTTTAATGCTCCAAAACCTGAAATTATTACTGGCTTTTCTGCCTGATCTATCAAAGATGCAGCTTTTTTTACAAGATAAGAGGATGGCGATATGGCTCTATTTGGAATTCTCCCCTCAATC
>JAMCQQ010000067.1 GCA_023379515.1 Actinomycetota bacterium | reverse complement strand
ATGCCCTGGAATTGAATGATTTGGACAGTGTCGCAGGTGATTATAAAAAATCAAAAATACTGGCTGAAATTGAAGTCTTAAAAATGATCGAAAAAGGATTTCCGATTACAATAATTAACCCAACAACGCCTATTGGTCCCGGAGACGTAAAGCCCACACCGACGGGCAGGATAGTGCTTGATTTCATAAACAATAAAATGCCTGCTTATGTAAATACCGGGCTTAACATAATTGATGTCCGGGATTTGGCAGATGCTCATATTGCAGCAATTCAAAAAGATAAAAACGGAAAAAGATACATAGTTGGGAATAAAAACTTAACATTAAAAGAAATTTTCGAAATTCTGGAAAAAATCACAGGGATCCAAGCTCCAAAAAGAGAAATCCCTCTTTGGGCCGTCAAATCCTTTGCTTATGTTGATGAATTTTTTACAGGCAGAATATTGAAAAAACATCCAAAGGTACCTTTAGCTTCCGCAAGGACTGCTTATAAAAAGAGGTTTTTTAATTGTACAAGAGATACGGAAGAGCTTGGTATTAAGTTGACTCCGGTTGAAGAAACTTTCGAAAAAGCAGTTCGGTGGTTCCGGGATAATGGATATGTTCAGAATTATGTAAAAAATTAAATTTTTAAATTATTGAAATGAGTTTAAAAAAAATAGACAAGAGTATAAAAAATGCGCAGGACTATCTTTTATCAACGCAACACAGGGAAGGTTATTGGGCAGGGCTGCTTGAAGCAGATGTAAGCGTTATAGCCGGTTTTATTCTGCTGATGAGGTTTCTTGGAATCAAAGATGAAAACAAAGATAAAAAAGCTTTTAATTATCTTCACAAGAGACAGAAAGAGGATGGTTCCTGGAGCCTTTACTATAAAGGTGAAGGCAGCCTTGATGTGACGATCCAATCTTATTTTTGCTTTAAAATGATGGGCATTTCACCGGATGCAGAATTTATGAAAAAAGCCGGGAATTTCATAATTTCAAATGGAGGAATTGAAAAAGCAAACACTTACACAAAAATTATACTTGCTCTTTTTGGCCAATATCCCTGGAAAGCTCTACCGATGATTCCGCCTGAGATTATTTTCCTGCCAAAATCTTTTTATATTAATATTTATGATTTTGCAAGCTGGACCAGGGCCACAATTATGGCTTTCAGTATCATATTAACATTAAGACCTGTTTTTAAAATATCAGAATCAGAGTCAGTAATAGAGCTCTATAAAGATAAAAGAAATATCAAAACAGGAACGCCGGTAAAAGTAAAAAATCCACTAAGCATCGAAGCATTCCTAATACTGCTTGTTGAAGCGATAAAAATTTGGGAAAAGCTGCCTTTGAAAGTAAGACCCGGAAGGAACACTGCACTTTCTATGGTTGAAAAATGGATATTGCAGCGACAGGAGGAAGATGGAAGCTGGGGTGGTATTATGCTTCCATGGCTTTTTTCAATAATAGCTCTGAAATGCATGGGCTATAAAAACGATCACCCTGTTATGAAAAAAGGCATTGAAGGACTTAATGATTTTATAGTTGAAAATTCAGGTGAGATCATTCTTCAGCCTGCAACTTCTCCGGTGTGGGACACAGCATGGGCCATTATTGCTCTTGCAGAATCAGGTGTCGATAAAAATAATGCAGCATTAAAAAATGCAGCGCTATGGCTCTTAAAAAAACATATAAAAACCGAAGGAGACTGGAAGATCAAAAATCCCAAAGTGCAGCCGGGCTGCTGGTCCTTTGAATTTTATAATAATTATTATCCTGATATAGATGATACAGCAATAGTCTGCTATGCATTAAACTGTGTTGATCTTGATAATTCTTATAATAATCAGAAGAAATCTGCCATCAAATCAGGTATTGATTGGGTTTTAGGAATGCAAAACAATAATGGGAGCTGGGCAGCTTTTGATAGAAATAACAATAAGAAGCTTCTAAAACATATACCTTACGCTGATTTTATAACTCCGCTTGATTTTGGAAGTCCTGATATTACGGCCCATGTGCTTAGCGTCCTTGGATATTTGAATTACAGCATGGATTCTTTACAGGTAAAAAGGGCTTTAAGGTTTCTGCAAAGGACCCAGAGAAATGACGGAAGCTGGTATGGAAGATGGGGTGTAAATTATATTTATGGTACCAGTAAAACTCTTCAGGCATTTGATTCGATTGGCCGTTCTTTTGAAAATATCCTGCTTAATGCGGAAAAATGGCTGGAAGGGATCCAGAATAGGGATGGAGGATGGGGTGAAAGCTGTAAATCATATGAAGATAAAAGATATGTTCCATTAGAAATAAGCACTGCTTCGCAAACAGCGTGGGCCCTGTCCGGTCTTTTGTGCAGAAAAAATGCTTCAATATCAGATCATGTAAGGGACGGGATTAATTTTCTTCTGGATACTCAGGATAAAAATGGCAACTGGTTGGAAGATTATTTTACGGGAGGTGGCTTTCCGAAAGCTTTTTATCTTAAATATGAAATGTATAAAACTTATTTTCCGCTTATTGCTTTGGCGAAATATAAAATTAAAAAATATGAGCAAAGGTGACAAAATGAAAATAGGATTTTTAAGAAAACTAAAAAAACAGGAAAAAATTGAAGATATTGATTTCAAAGACAGAGTATTATTGATTTCTCACTGTCTCAGGAACAGCAAATCTTGTAAAGCACAAATGAGCAAAACAGGACTTCAATGCAGGGATGACTGTCCCAATCCCTGTTCAATAGGACAATTGAGAAAACTTGCGGAAAAAAAAGGCTATAAAGGTGTTTGCATAGCTGCGGGAGGTTCAATGGCAATTAAATATGTTGGAGAAAAACAACCCAGAGCGATTATAGCTATCGCCTGCAATAAGGAACTTACTGAAGGAATAGAGGCCATAAGAGAGCTTAAGAACAAGTCCAAATTTATTGGGAAAGATATGCCCATAATAAAAACAATACCATTAACCAAAGATGGCTGTATTAATACAGAGACTGATGTAATTTCTGCTGCAAAAATCATAATGAATGGTAATGGAAAACATGATTATAATGAGGTGGAAGAATTATGATATGCGAAATTGCTCCTGCAAAAATAAATCTTACTCTTGAAATTTTAAACAAGCGAAATGATGGATACCATGAAATCAAATCAGTCATGCAGACCATTAATTTATGTGACTGCCTTATGATCTGGGAACATGAGTGGATACAGGTTGTGCCTGAATATTACAATCTGCCAGTGGGGGACGCACTTCCGGTTTTTGATAATTTCAATAATTTTAGCGACAATCTTGTTTTTAAAGCGGCAGCAACCCTTCAAAAGATAACGGGGTTTAAGGGAGGTGCCGCAATACAGCTTAAAAAAACCATACCTTCATGTGCCGGACTCGGCGGTGGATCAAGTGATGCTGCTGCTACGCTTAAAGGATTAAATAAGCTATGGAAATTAAATCTGAGCATGGATGAACTTGCAAAGATTGGCTCACTTATAGGCTCCGATATTCCGTTTTTCATACATGGAGGTACATGTCTTGCCATGGGCAGAGGTGAGATTATTGAGAACATTGCGTCAATCCGAAAGAAATGGCTGACATTAATTATGCTTCCATTAAAAATAGAACAAAAAACAAAAAAACTCTATTCGTTTATAACCCCGGAAAATTATTCAAGTGGTAATTTTACGACAAAATTTATTAGGAATATAAATAATGGACTTGAGGATAACATTTTCAATGTTTTTGAAATTGTATACAATAATGTTTTTAAGGAATATAATTATTATTTAGAAAAACGGAATATCGGAGCC
>JAMCQQ010000066.1 GCA_023379515.1 Actinomycetota bacterium | reverse complement strand
AATACTTGTTCCTGGAATTCTCCAACTTTTGAAACCTCACCTGTATTTTATGAATCAAAAGGTATTGAGTGGCTCAGAACTTTTTTTGGTGGAATCCTTACAACATGCGGATTAACTTATGCCGGCCATCCTTGTGTGGATCAGGGTGAAGAGCTGGGACTGCATGGAAGAATTTCAAACCTCCCGGCATATAATGTAAATACAAACGAATATTGGGTTGATGACAATTATTTTATTGAAGTATCAGGTTTTGTCAGAGAAACTTCGGTATTCGGTAATAAACTTGAACTAATGAGAAAAATTTCAATGAAAATGGGCGAAAATAAACTGATTATTGAAGATAAAGTTAAAAATATTGGTTTTGAAAAAAGCCCGCACATGATTATTTATCACATTAATATCGGATTTCCGATACTGGACAAAAATTCAAAATTGATTGAACCTGCAGGTGCCATAGTTACCCCCTTTGATGAAAAATCCAAAAATGAATTTGCAAATTATGCAACTTTTGATGAACCTGTTAAAGGGTTCCAGGAACAAGTATTCTTCCACGATATAAAAGCAGACAAATATGGCAATATAAATGCAGCTATAATTAATGAAGAATTCGAAGATACGGGAATAGGTGTATACCTAAAATACAATAAAGATAATTTACCCTTCTTAAATGAGTGGAAAATGATTGGCCAAGGTGAATATGTCGTAGGCATAGAACCGCTTAATTGCAATGTGGGCGGCAGGGATAAACAAAGGGAAGAAGGCACATTGAAATTTTTACAACCCGATGAAGAAGTTAAATATGTTGTTGAAATAGGAATATTAAAATCCATGGAAGAAATTAAAGAATATAAAAAATTAATTGCACAAATATAAGTTTAGAGAAGAGTTTTTTGAATGCTTGAGGATCTTAAAAAAGAAATATCAAAATATTCTAATTTATCTTATAACAGAGGACTTGTGGGTGCTGCTGGTGGAAATATAAGTGTCAGATATGAAAATTTATTTTTAATAACAGCTGGCGGTACATCACTTAGAGATGTTACAGAGGAAGATATCATTATAGTAGATGAGAAGGGTAATATAATCGAAGGGAAAGAAGGGCTCAAACCCTCAAAAGAAACCTCTCTGCATATAAGTGTTTATAAAAATAGAGATGATATTGACAGTGTAATACATGTCCATCCTCCTTACTGCACAGCTTACTCCGTAAAAAAAAGAATGATTCCGATATTGACAGCCTCCTCAAAATTAAAATTAAGAGAGGTGCCTATCATTGGTTATGCGAACCCGGGTTCCGGAGAGCTTGCAGATTTTGTTACTGAATGCATTAAGGATAGCCCTGAATATGTAAAAGCATTAACTCTTGAAGCTCATGGGTTAGTTGCATGGGATAAGGGGCTCGGCAACTGTTTTGATATTGCTGAATTAGCAGAAGAGACAGCAAGGGTTGCTTTTATCTCAGAGCAAATAAAATAAGTAAACAAAGATTCATTTGATTTGGCAGGAAAACTGCAATAATAATGATAAAAGGGTGCAGGATGAAAATAGTTGCTTTTTTTAAAATAGACTAAAAGATATCATTTTCCATTAGTTTTTTTAATGTTTTCAAAATCAATTTCTTTTAATTCTTCGTCGTATTTTTTGGATTTGATATATAATCTTCTCTTTCTAACATAATAAATTCGAATAAATATAAAAGTTCCTAGTAATAATATTGTACTTATTGAAAAACCAATAATTAAAAAAGTCCACATAGTTGACCCGGAATTCTGAAATTTTAAAGACTGTCTGATATATTAATAACTCTAAAAAGAGTCTGCTGTGTTTTGATTTTATTGACTGCCATATACATATGTTAAAATAGTTTTTAATTAATTCTAACCTTATTATAAATTTCAAGCAATGTATTCTTATCTCCTACATTACCTGGAAAGATGATAATCGGTAAGTTTAAGAATTTTTCCGGAGCAGAAATTTTTAAGACAGGAATTCCGGGGTATAATTGTCCTAACACGAGAGCTTTCTTAACACCTAAGGCTTTAGTAATAATATCAGAAGAGGTTATCCCACCCTTTGTTATTAAATAATCTGGTTTTATTTTTATCCTTATAATAATTCTTTTAATGATTGAAACCAAACAACTTGAAATGTTATTACCGATATTTATATTTTTAAAATCAGTTTTTCCAGTTTTTAATTCTCTGGATGTGTAAATTACCGGTGTCTTATTAATATTCAGGGAATTTATTGCAACATTTGTTATTTTTTCAACTTCATCTTCCGAATTTTCAAAAACCTTGTTTATATCCAATAATATAGGTTTAATGTTTTTTCCATTTTTTAAAAGTAAATCCAGCTGCTCTGTACTTTTTTTTACAAAAGAACCCACTACAACCAATCCGATTCTGTTTTTTATTCCGTTATAATTTGTAAATATATCGGCTGCATTTAAAATTTCTTTATCTGCTATTGCTCCTCTTGTTTTAACAAAAGAAGCTGCAGTTCTGAAAATTGGTCTTACTCCTTCTTTTTCAGCCATAATACAACCACATGTAAAAACTTCAAGATCCTTATATTCAACTGCATTTACTATTACAGTTTTGTCAGGATTATTAATTAACAATTTTTTTATTTTATCTGGTCCGTCTACCCTGATATCATTAATAGAAATTGATAAAACATTGTCAGCAGTTACCTTTTTTTGAGTTTTTTCTTCAACCCATTTTTTTAGATTGGAGCTTTTATACCCGAATTGAGGATCTTTTGCAAATTCAGTTTCAGCGCAAGATATTAAAGTACCATTCTCTTTTACCCAATGGATATCATTAAAGGTATATCTGCCACCTTCAAAAAAAGCGGGAATTATTATTTCGTGCGTATAATTTATTTTTAAGTTTTTAAGAAAAGTTGATTTTAAAGTCTCTATTTCTAGCGGATAATGGCCTCTTAAAGTGGAGTCGCTTCTGCTTATCAGTATAAAATCTTTTTTTGTATTTTTTGATACCTCAGATATATTTTCCGCTATTTTTTTATGAATGGCTCTGGTTTTATTTTCTGACATACTTCGGGAATTAGTAAGAATATAGAAAATATGATTATTAGAGATAAATAGATTTTCTATACTTTTTTTGGACCATTCAGTTATCATAAATACATTATGCACAGTTTGAACCCCTGTAGGGTCATCATCCAGTACAATAATCTTATATGATCTTTTTTCCATATCTTCTTTTATGAGATTAATATAATTAATATGCTTAAAATTATTTTTAGGTAACGAACTAAATTCTTTCATTTTTTAAATTAATATAAATTAAAAACAATTAGCGAAATAATTATTATAAATAATATAACAATATTTACATTAATCAATATTATGGTAAAGTTAATTTAACCATTTAAAATATAAATACAAATTATGAAAAAAGATAAAGCAGCTTATTTGGGAGTATGCCCAATAGGTAAATTTGTATTCTCACATGAAGACGCAATAATTCAAAAAAATAAAATATTTAAAAAGTTCAACGAGTGGAAAATAAAGTATGCTGCATTAGAGGATATTTTGTCTGATGGCATTATCCGGGATCAACCACAAGTTGATTTAGCAGTGGAGTATTTTAAAAAAGAAAAAATAGATGCACTTTTTATACCGCATTGTAATTTTGGAACAGAAGGTGCAGCTGGAATGATTGCAAAAAAACTTTCATTGCCTACGCTGCTCTGGGGCCCAAGAGATGAAGCCCCTCTTCCGGATGGTTCGAGGTTGAGAGATTCCTTATGTGGTATGTTTGCCACAAGCAAAGTATTGCACAAATTAAAAGTCCCGTTTACATATATAGAAAATTGCAGAATAGATGAAAAACAATTTAAAGAGGGTGTTGAGCTATTTATCGGTGCGGCTACTGTTTCTAAGGCCATGCGTGCTATGAAAATATGTCAAATTGGAATAAGGATTGATTTCTTTTGGTCAACAATCATTAATGAAAGTGAATTACTGGATAAATTTGGCATTCAGATACTTCCGGTCGATATGGTAGAATTTATTAATAAAATTAAAAATCGTTCAGGAAAAGACAGATTAAAATATCAGAAAGAAATTGCAGAAATTAAAAAATGGTTAACTATAGAAGGCCTTGAGGGCGATGAACCGCTATTTAACAGTTTGGCATTCAGGGATGAGCTTATTTTCATAGCTAAGGAGAGAAATTTAGATGCAATTTCTATTCAAAGCTTTAATTCACTCCAGAATGAATTAGGCGGTGCGACAGGATTAGCTGAAGCTTTGGCAAATGATACAGGAATTCCTATAATAGATGAATCAGACATCCATGGTGCAGTTAGTTCCGTGTTATTGGAAGCCTCAAGTAAAACTGATGAATTAAGCTTTCTGCCAGACATTACTATTCGCCATCCCGAAAACGATAATGCAGTTTTACTCTGGCATGCAATGGCGCCATTTTTGCTTCGCGATAATAATTCCAAAGTAAAATTAGCACCTCCCTGGATATTGAAAGGGTTGCCGGCCAGCAGTCTGCATTATAAATTGAAGGATGGTCCACTGACAATTTGCAGGTTTGACGGAGATGACGGTAAATATAGGTTGGGGATTGGTGAGGGTCACACAGTTCCAGGGCCCTATACTCAAGAATTTTATGCGTGGATGGAAGTTAATAATTGGCCAAAATGGGAGAGGACGATAATTGAAGGGCCTTATATTCATCACTGCTCTGCAATTTCTTTCTGATATTTTAATCTGTCTTTTCCTGAACGATTTTTAATTTTATTAATAAATTCTACCATATCGACCGGAAGTATCTGA
>JAMCQQ010000065.1 GCA_023379515.1 Actinomycetota bacterium | reverse complement strand
TTTAAAGTTTTTTACTTTAGCAGAAAAAACAAATAACCGGGGGCAGCCATTCCTCGGTTATTTGATAATTTAGTCGGGAGATTAAATAATTAAGTCAGGAGGTTTGAAATTGTTTAATAAAGAAACTGTAGAGGATATCGATGTAAGAAATAAAAAGGTGATTGTTCGTGTGGACTATAATGTGCCGCTGGATGAAAATGGAAATGTCGCCGACAATACCAGGATAAGACTGTCTCTACCAACATTGAACTATCTCCTTGAAAGAAATGCAAAAGTGATACTTATGTCCCATCTGGGGAGACCGAAAGATGCAGTTGAAGAAAAATACAGGCTGACACCGGCAGCCAAAGAGCTTGAAGAATTGATTGGGAAGCCCGTTAAAAAATTTGATGAAACCTTTTCACCTGAAATAAAGGAATATATAGACAGCAAGATGCAGCCCGGCGAAATAATAATGCTTGAAAATTTACGATTCAACCCAGGCGAAAAAAATAACGATAAAGAATTTGCCAAAAATTTAGCTTCACTTGCTGAAATATATGTGGATGATGCTTTTGGTGCGGCCCACAGGGCGCATGCTTCAATTTCAGGTATAACCCAGTTCCTGCCTGCGGTTGCGGGATTTTTAATGAAGAAAGAAGTAGAAGCACTTAATGCACTGCTTGAAGCACCTGCCAGACCTTTCATGGCAATTCTGGGCGGAAGCAAAGTATCAGATAAAATTCTTATAATACGAAACTTGCTTGAAAAAGTTGATACTCTTATCCTTGGTGGCGGAATGAGCTATACCTTTCTAAAAGCTCAGGGTTATGGAATAGGGAAATCAATATGCGAAGATGACCAGTTGGGTTATGCTGAAGAAATGATTGAACTTGCAAAAAAGAATGCCGTCAATTTCATGCTTCCGGTCGATCTTGTGATTGCAAGAGAATATGCAAAAAATGCTGAAAGAAAAAATGTATCAGCAGATGCAATTCCATCAGATTGGGAAGGAATGGGCATAGGAGAAAAAACTACAGAATTATATAAGGCTGAAATTGCAAGAGCAAAGACAATTTTTTGGAATGGACCGGTAGGCGTTTTTGAATGGGAAAATTTCGAAAAAAGCACAAAAGAAATTGCGAATGCCATTGCCAATAGCCCGGCTGTTACAGTTGCCGGCGGCGGTGATACCCTTGCGGCGATCAAGAAATATGGTCTGAATGATAAGTTTTCGCATATATCAAGCGGGGGCGGAGCTTCCATGGAATTTCTTGAAGGTAAAATCCTCCCGGGAGTTGCAGCCTTGTTGAATAAATAAGTTTTTTTAGCGCTTATTGTGTTGTTTTAAGCGCCACACTTATCGTGTAATTAAAAATATAGCAGGAGAATTAAAATGAGGATACCTTTTATTGCAGGTAATTGGAAAATGAACATAACTCATCTTGAGGCAATTAAATTTACTCAGGAATTGGGTTATGAATATAAGAATAAAAATAATTGCGAAGTTTGTATATGCCCTTCTTTTACAGCACTCCGGAGTGTAAAGAATATTATTGATACAGACAATATTGATGTTAAGCTTGGAGCTCAGAATATGCATTTTGAAGAAAACGGAGCTTTTACCGGTGAAGTTTCTCCTTTGATGCTCAAAGCACTTGGAGTTGAATATGTAATTATAGGACACAGTGAGAGAAGAGAATATTTTGCTGATACCAACGAGACAGTAAATAAAAAAGTCATATCAGCTTTTAAGCACAATCTAAAACCTATTATGTGCGTAGGTGAATCTCTGAAAATCAGGGAAAATGGCAAGGCTGTAGTCTTTGTTCTGAGCCAGGTGGCAGAATGCCTTAAAGGAGTCGATGCAAAAAATATTGCGGACCTGACAATAGCATATGAACCTATCTGGGCCATAGGCACAGGCAGGAATGCCTCGTCCAACGATGCAAATGATATGTGCAGAGCAATCAGAGTAAGACTGGCAGAGCTTTACGGTAATTCAGCTGCCGAGCAGGCAAAAATTCAATATGGCGGAAGTGTTAAGTCCTCGAATATTACCGAGCTCATGTCTATGTCCGATATTGATGGAGCATTAGTCGGAGGGGCAAGCATAAAGCTTGAAGATTTCATAGCACTTATAAACTACTGAATATGAATACCAAAAATAATGTAAAGAAACCAATATGTTTGATAATACTTGATGGCTGGGGTGTTGCCGATAAATCGGAAGGCAATGCAATATCTCTTGCAAAGACACCAAATATCAGTAAATTCTGTGAGTTATATCCTAATACCTTGCTGCTTGCCTCAGGTGAAGCTGTGGGCCTTCCGGAAGGACAGATGGGAAATTCAGAAGTTGGACATTTAAACATGGGTGCAGGTAGAATTGTATATCAGGAATTGACCAGGATCACAAAATCCATAAAAGACGGAGATTTTTTTACCAATGAAGCTCTTATGGCAGCAGTAAATAATGCAAAAAACAAGAAGAGTTGTCTGCATATAATGGGACTTGTTTCGGATGGAGGAGTGCATAGCCATATAAAGCATCTGAAAGCTTTGATAGATCTTGCCTCCATGCATGGTATAACCAAGCTGTATATTCATGCATTTCTTGATGGCAGAGATGTACCTCCAAAAAGTGCCATACCTTTCCTAAAAGAAGTTAGTGATTATTTAAAATCAAAAGGTATCGGAGAAATAGCTACAGTCAGTGGACGATATTATGCCATGGATAGGGACAATAGGTGGGACAGGGTTAAAAAAAGTTACGATGCAATGGTTTATCGTACCGGTAAAAGCTATGATTACCCTCTATCAAAATCTGCAAAATCATATGATGCGGGCCTAGACGATGAGTTTGTGATTCCGGCTCTTTTAAAAGTAAAAAATGAAAATGATGCCTGCATAAAAACTGATGATTCAGTAATTTTCTTTAATTTCAGACCTGACAGGGCAAGACAGATTACCAAGGCTTTAATATTTAATGATTTTGCAGATTTTGATAGAGGGATAAACCCTCCCCGGGTATTTTTTGTGTGCATGGTGCAATATAACAAGGATTTCAATGTTCCGGTAGCTTTCCCGCCGGATAAAATTACAAATACTCTTGGTGAGGTTCTTGCAGCTAATAATTTAAGACAGCTTAGAATCGCTGAAACTGAAAAATATGCCCATGTAACTTTTTTCTTTAACGGAGGAGTAGAAAAACCAAATACCGGGGAAGACAGAATTTTGGTTCCTTCCCCAAAGGTAGTCACCTATAATTTAAAACCTGAAATGAGCGCTTTCGAGCTTACAGATAAAGTCATAGAAAAAATTGGTGAGAATATCTACGATGCAATAATATTAAATTATGCAAACCCTGACATGGTTGGACATACAGGTTTTATTGAAGCCGCAATTAAAGCTATTGAAACAGTTGATACGTGTGTCGGCAGAGTAATCAATAAATTAAATGATACAGGTGGTTTGGGAATCATAACGGCAGATCACGGGAAGGCAGAAGAGATGATAGATTCCAGTGAACACTGTCCCATGACCGCTCATACATTGTCAAAGGTTCCTTTTATTCTCTGCAGTGCTGATATAAAAAAGCTCAATCCCCAACCTGGCAGGCTTTGTGACATAGCGCCAACAATACTTGAATTGCTCAATATTGAAAAACCAAAAGAAATGACCGGCCAATCGTTAATTTTTTGATAAGTTTTTTGTTTATTTAATTATTTTAATAATTCTGATAAAATAAAGCTTTGTAAAAAATATTTTTAAAAATTTTGTTTCCAAGAAAGGGTTTAAATGGGTTCAATATTACTTAATATAATTTATGCCATACATATTGCAGTTTCCATAGGGATAATACTCTTTATTTTATTGCACGCTGGCAGAGGAGGGGGAATATCAGGCTTGTTTTCAGGAATGGTAGAGACCTTTGATGGCTCGGGAATTGTTGAGAAGAACCTTGATAGGATTACAATTATTCTTGGAATCGTTTTTGCAATAACCACAATTACTCTTTTTATTCTTTTATAATTCTTCACTCACTCCTCCTTA
>JAMCQQ010000064.1 GCA_023379515.1 Actinomycetota bacterium | reverse complement strand
TTGTAGAAAAAGCTCTTTTCGAAAAGTTTGGGCTTTCTTTGGTTGTCACCATTCCCGATAAACCGGTTGGAAGAAAGCAGATATTAACTCCAAGTCCTGTTAAAAAATTCGTATGCTGGTCCAACCCAAAGGCCTATAAAGAATGCCCAAAGGACTTCTTCCAGAGGAATGCCTAATAAAAAAATTCCGGATGTTTTGTTAAGAACCCACCAGGAGTGAATTATGCCGGGAAATAAACGAACGAAAATAAAATAATAGAATGAAAAGAATATAGTTCCTAAAAATAAGCCGCCGAAAATAGTATGCGGCATAAGGTCTTTGCGGTATTTCCAGATGATTAAAACAAATATAAAATACGCAACATATTCAGCATAAATAATGTTAATGAAACCCATAGAATGTATAAAAAAATAGCTGATAAAATAAATAATCGGAAAAATAACCAAAATTTTTAAATTTCCTTTTCTGGCTTTTCTAAGATGGTGTTTTCCTGTTATTTCCTCATAAATCACTGCTGCGATACCGTTAATTAAAAACCAGAAAATAATATCCTCGCTTATCTTAGCGTGAATTGCAGTTTTTTTAAAAAGAGGTATGAGCCCCAGAGTTCCCGAATAATCCGGCTGCGAATAATTGAGGAAATGAAGCAAACTCTTAATGCAACGCGCGATCCCGAAGGTGTGGGACTTGCCGCACCTCAAGTTGGCAAATCATTTCAGCTATTCATAACAAAACCTACGCAAAAATCCCGGATCCAGATTTTTATTAATCCGGTGATCATATCCAAAAACCACAAAAAGCAGAATATAGAAGAGCAAAAACCCGCCAAAAAATCTGTAAAAAGCAGGAAAGGAATTAAGCTTGAAGGCTGCTTATCTTTGCCAAATATCTGGGGAGAAGTAGAAAGATCAAATGAAGTTGAACTATCTTATCTTGACGAAAAAGGCAGAGAGCACGTAAAAGTATTCACGGGCTTTCCCGCAACTATCATCCAGCACGAATATGACCATTTACAAGGAACGCTTTTCCCGAAAAGAGTTCTGGAGCAAAAAAGACAACTTTATAAATCAAAAAAGAACGAAAAGGGTGAAGATGAGTTTGAGGAAATAGAGATATAATGAATATCGTCTTCTTTGGTTCTTCTAAATATTCTGTAATTGTAGAAAAAGCTCTTTTCGAAAAGTTTGGGCTTTCTTTGGTTGTCACCATTCCCGATAAACCGGTTGGAAGAAAGCAGATATTAACTCCAAGTCCTGTTAAAAAATTCGCAGTTGATAATAACATTCCTGTTTTAACTTTTGATAAACTGGATGAAAACTCCCTGGAAAAAATTAAAGAATATAATCCCGATTTTTTAGTCGTTGCAGATTATGGACTAATTTTACCTGACAAGCTTTTGGAATTGCCAAAATACGCGCCATTAAATATCCATCATTCCTTACTTCCAAAATACAGAGGTCCCTCTCCCGCCCCAACCGCAATTTTAAATGGAGACGAAGTAACAGGCGTTACTGTTATAAAAATGAGCGAGCAAATGGATACGGGAGATATTTTAGCTCAGGAAAAATATGAATTGAGTCCAAACGAAACAACAGATTCGCTTTTAACAAAATTGAATGAATTGGGAGCAAGCCTTGTTATAAATGTTATTGAGAATTATGAAAAGATTAAACCCGTTCCGCAAGACGAATCAAAAGCCGTCTACACCAAGAAAATGGAAAAAAAAGACGGGTATTTTGACATTACCAATCCTCCGTCATTTGAAGAACTGGACAAAATGATAAGAGCCTATTATCCGTGGCCTAATGCCTGGAGCAAGATAAAAATCAGGAATCAGGAATTGAGAATTAAGTTTCTACCGAACAAAATGATACAAGTGGAAGGGAAAAATCCAATGAACATAAAGGACTTTATCAATGGCTACCCGGAAGTAAGAAATAAAATACTACCAATACTACAAATTTCAAATACTACCAATCAATAAAAAATTATTTAATAATTCATTTATTCTGTATTAAAATTATTATACATTGATTGGTTTATTGGGTTATTTGTATATTTGTTTATTATTTTTTGGTAGTATTCTAAGCACTTAGTGTAATTTGCTCTTGAGGTTTTTGAGAAGCCTGTTTCATTGCTTCTCTTGCCTGTCTTAAGCACTTTGTGCAAAGCTTCATTCTTTTATACATTCCGTTAATTAAAACCCTGGTTGAATGAAGATTTGGCCTGAATAATTTTTGCGTGACGGGAGCTCTTTTTTTCCAGCGTCCTCCGGCAACGCCCGGATGATGCTTGTGCTGCTTTCCTACCATAACTCCTTTTCCGCAATTATCGCATTTGTAAGCCATAGACAACTCCTTTAAAGTATCTTATACTATACCATAGCAATGCCCGATTTTCAATTCTCAATATGGAATTAATACTTTCATTAATTATTATTCTTTTTTCCGCCGTTTTCCATGAAGTCGCTCATGGGTACGTGGCGGACAGACTTGGCGATCCGACTGCAAGACTCATGGGAAGATTAACTTTGGATCCAAGAAAACATATTGATCCAATGTACAGCATTCTTTTCCCTTTAATTCTTGCCCTTTCCGGACTTCCGGTGATTGCGGCCGCAAAACCTGTCCCGGTTGATCCGTTTAACCTTAAAGAAGGCCGCAAAGACATGGCTCTGGTGTCCCTTGCCGGTCCCCTGACAAACATTATAATAGCGGTATTAGCAAGTTTTATTCTTAAATTCTTATCCTTACCTTGTTTTAAATTCAATATTTTTCTTAATAGTTCAATTAAACCTTCTTTTGGCGATATTC